>CAWUOF010000531.1:0-3305 GCA_963923765.1 uncultured bacterium
TTGTTGCGCGTTGTTGCGCTGTCTTCGCCTGGACTATGCACAAAAATTATAGATATTTGCATAGTTAAAATATTGTTTTTTTTGCAAAGATGTACTCTACTTATTACTTAATTATGATGAATTGGTTTCGCCTTGCCCTACAGCTACGGGGTTCCGTTGCGCCTACTATTTTTCCTCGTGTTTTATTCTTTGGCTGTTTAGGATTTGTTATTTCCCTACTTTATTATTGGGAAATACCCGTATATTGGGATATGTTAAAAAGCATTATTAGTAACGTAGTATTTAATTTAGTCCTAGGTTTATTATTAGTATTTCGGACTAATACCGCTTATGATAGATTATGGGAAGGTCGGAAATTATGGGGAAATTTAGTTATCAATATTCGCAACTTATCCCGCCAAATTTGGGTAGGTGTTGCTGAAATTGAACCCCAAAAAGATAGAGAAGAAAAAATAGCAGTTTTGCGTTTATTATGTGCTTTTGCTATAAGTACTAAATTGCATTTGCGACAAGAAATAGTAAATAATGAAATAGAAAATTTAGTAAAACAATCGGAATATTTACAACTAAAAGAAGTAAAAAATCCAGTATTAACAGTAGCTTTATGGATTGGAAAATATCTGCAAAAGCAACAAAATAGAAATTGCATTAATAACAATCAATTAATAGCTATGAACAGCTTATTAGATAACATGGTAGAAGCTTTTACCGGGTGCGATCGCATCGCAAAAACTCCCATTCCCTTAGCCTACGCCATTTATCTAAAACGCTTATTATTAATTTATTGTATTTTCTTACCATTCCAAGGCGTAGATAAGTGGCAATGGGGAACAGGTTTTATAGTTGCTTTAATTAGTTTTATTTTGCTAGGAGTAGAAGAAATTGGTAATGAAATTGAAAATCCTTTTGGTTACGATGCGAATGATTTACCCCTAGATGATATCTGTAAGAATTTATTACAAAACACAGAAGATTTAATTAATATAGGAGATCTTGCAGTATTAACTTTAGATGATGTGAAGGCACATCATCAAGATGAATAATACAGACACTAAATGCTAATAAATCCAGAAAAAATTAAAACCACTAACATTAGTATCTGTATTAGGCAAGTTCTAAAAAGTAAAAGTAGTACGCAATACACCCACCTTTGTTACATCATTTCTGGAATCACTCTCAGCATTAAATAAAATAAACCCACCAGGAGTAATACTCAAATTATCGTTAACTTGAAATTTGTAAAAAGCCTCCACTTGATAAGGAGTTGCATATTTAGTACCAGCTTCTTTCAAACTAGCAGCACCACCAGCACTAATTCGATGTAAAGGTTGCCCAAAAATTAACCCTGCTGTATTTCCCTTTTTAAACAGATCTGAGAAATACAAACCAACCATATAGGTATTAAAGGTAGAAGAAGCACTTGGACCATTTGCAGAATCCGCAAAGAAATAAGCACCATAACCAGTTAAAGCCACCTTTGGTGCAAAACGCCAAGCGAAACTACTGCCTATTGAATTAACATTAACACTTGGACCTAAACCAGTTGAACCCGGAATATTTAAAGCATGAGATGAAACACTTGCCAATCCTAACCCTAAAATATTAATTTCATGGTAGCTATTGGCATAGTTAATACCTATATCCAGAGTTTTAGCAGGTTTCAAAGTAAGCTGAGTAGCAACAATTGAACTACCACCAAAAAAACCTGCTCCTAATGGGTTATTAGCACCTTTACCGGGAATTGAGCCATTAACATTACCATACAAAGCTCGTAGATCTACTTTAGGCGAAACATTCCAAATAAAACCCACAGCAGACGCCAAACCAGTTTGAGTAGTACCACCAGATACTCGTAATACGGGGTTTAATCCTCCAAATCGAGAAATTGCGCCCTGCCCTTCACTAGCAAAAGGAATAATTGCCGGGAAAGCATCAGAAACTTCCGCTTGAGTTCCAGCAAAAAGAGTTAAATTTTTAATGCTAGGGGCTGGAAAAATATATAACAGTTTATAAAGTTCGACAGAGTTAGCACTACTTGTAGACAAATTGGAAGGATTAAACCTGGGAAACTGCGGTTCAAAACCTAGTTTAGTCATGCCTTCTGTAAAAGTAGAAGCACCAGGAAACAAAGTGCCTTGGACACTACCAGCACCAGATAAACCACCGCCAAAGTTATTCATTTGTAAACCAGTAATTAATAAATCCTTACCAGAAAAACTGGTATTAAGATTTAAACGTACTCGGTTAACTAAAATAGCATTGGCATCTTTACCATTGCGTGTTACACCTTTTTTGTCACCACCAGCAGCAGCAACAGCAGCGATAATTACTTCCCCTTGTAATTTAGTAGTAGTAGAAAATTGATTGGCTTCTAGTTCAGCAGTGCGAGCTTCTAAAGCATCTACACGGCCTCGTAAAGCAGCTATTTCTGAGGCAAATTGTTCTTGGAGTTTTTGCAAGGTGACTAAATCTTCTTTTTTGACAGAATTAACACCCGCACCAATTAGCTGATTAATTTTATCCATACAAGCATTTAAACCAGCCGCAAATTCATATCTGGTTAAAGCTCGATTACCCCGAAAGGTTCTATCTGGATAGCCAGCAATGCAACCATAGCGTTCTACTAGGGATTGTAAAGCCTGAAAAGCCCAGTCAGTAGGTTGTACATCTGATAGTTGAGATACAGATGTTATTTGGGCTATTTGCACAGGTTCAGAAGTTAATTTGTTTAAATTTTGCTGTTTAATTTTAGCTATATCTGCTGGTAATGTATTATTTAGATTTTTTGATGTTATTGTGGGTTCTACAACACCAGCATTTTTAGATAAGTAATTTGCAGTTAAACTCAGGGAATTATTAGTTGATATTTCTGCTGATTTATTAATTGAATTAATAGTATTTTCAGCAAAAGCAGGCATATTTTCTGCCGTAAAAACACCAGATAATAAGCCAAAAAACAATAATTTACCAACGCTATTTAGTTGGTTTGATTTCATTTTTTTACCCTCATAAATTGTTGCAAAATTTAAATTATCATAAATAACTATAAAATTAGCTTTATTTTTTTTTGATAATGTTAGAAAAAAATTATGGTAACTATAGATAAGTTATAAATATAAATAAAAACACTTAATTAATACAAGTTATAAATCTAATAAATTTGTGATTATTATATTTAATATAGGAATCCTAAATGATAGGATAGCTATGAGAAGCAATTTATAAATTAATTGTTCTTTACTCTTTAAGTAAAGGACTAATATTTACAATATATTAAAAACTTTTATAATTATAATTAATAAAAA
>CAWUOF010000532.1:0-3300 GCA_963923765.1 uncultured bacterium
AAAATAAATTATTGAGTTAAAAAAAACTTTCTAGCAAGGAACAACAGGCATAAATAGCCCACAGGGAGAGAAAAAAGACAAAAATCATCATATCTGATTTTCTAACTCCCTGTAATGATTAGTGCTTCTTTATGGTTTTTATGGTGTACTAATAGAAATCAAATTATCTTCCGGCAAATAACTATCAAAACGCCCCTCATCGGCCAAAGCCAACATTAAATGTAAACACCAGTCGGGTTCAGCAGGTAAGTCTGCCCAAGGAATAGCTATTTCCAAACATTTATCCACAGCTATTTGGGCACGACAAGGGCGGGAATGCCATTGATAATTATCTACAGCTTCTTCAAACCAATAGGAATGGGTAAGTAGATTAATACCAAGATGGTGATGGAATAAATAATTAACAGGTGATTGATTAGGAATATTTTTTAAAGGTACGGGACTATTACACATGGGATGATCGGCATAGTACCACAATAACCTTAACTCTGGTGGACAATCTTTACCCGGTTGAATACCAGTTTTAAAATCAACCCTTAGATAAAAATTCAAGTGATCTACTCCATACCATAGGCGTTGGATGGGTGAACTACGGTGCATAGTTCCTCGTGCCCCGCCAATTTCGATCCGACCAGCTTTGTCCCAGTCTTGCTCATCACCACAGCCATTAATAACTGGATGAATAAAACTATCAGGTCGGTGGTCGCCCCGAACTTCGTGCATTTCTACGGGTCGCCGCAATTCTTCAGGAATTGGTTCATTTAAAGCTTGATAAATAGCGGCTAAATGTTCCCGAAATAGCTGGTCAAACATGGCGTCATGGTTGGAAGAATGGCCTTCACCAAACCACCAAAACCAATCGGAGCCTTCGGCAGCATATAAAGCTTCCCAAGCTTCGGGGTTATTTTCTGCTGTTGCTTCTGGATGTTTTGCTAATACCTGGCGCGCTTTGGCTAATAGATCCCAAGCCTGATTTTTGGCTGGATCTCCGATCCAAGTGGTTAAACTACCATCTACCCAAGATCCACTATGTAATTGTTCACCTTTGATAGTTTCTGTGGCTGGGAATTGTTGGAGAAATTCCGATACTGTGACTAATTTTAAATCTTTGGTATTGCTGAGGGTTTGATAGAGGGCATCTAGGAAGGGTAAGCCGTCTTGATGATAAAATTCCCAGCAATTTTCACCGTCTAGGGCAATAGTTACTAGCCAGGGTTTTTCTAAGGTAGTGTCACTGTCGTTTTGATGTTGTTTTAGGCAACGGGCGATCGCTTGGAGATGTCCCACCAAATCAGCGGCAGCTTTTTTGGGTTCCATTGCACCATAAGTAAAGCCTATTAAATCTGATAAACGGTGATCGCGGAAGACGATCGCTAAATCTCCTGCGGGAGTTTCTAAGCGATAGGGCCGATATAATAACTCTGGTTCTAAAACATTGCCTGCCCCATCCCGATGAAAAAAGTGTTTTAGAGTCCAACCTAATATAGCTTCATCGGAACATATCCAGTTAAATCCTTGTTTGACAATATAAGGTAAAATTTCCGGACTGACAGCTTGTTCAGAAGGCCACAAACCTCGCGGCGACTGACCAAACCTATTTTCATACATTTCCCAAGCTTTGTCTAAGTGGCGCGGAATATCTTCGGCCCACTGAAAACGCTGCTCTGGTAAATTCATATCTGGAATTGCTACTCTTCCGGCATTGGTATCTGCTAGTAAGGGCAAAATTGGGTGAGTGTAGGGAGAAGTGGTGACTTCAAGCTGGCCTGCTTCTTGCATTTGACGATGCTGGGGAATAATTTGCGATAAAATCTCTCGCTGTTTGGAATAAATTCGCTGGCGATCGCTTAATGAAAAATTTTGCCCTTGTTTTAACCAAGCTGCTATTTCTGGATCATCCCAAAACATCGGATCAATCCAGGCTAAATTATGCCACGCCAATAAATCCCCATAGTCTTGTTTATTCCAATTTTCTAAACACCATTTTTGTCCATTTTCTTGTCGCTGGTGATACAGTTGGGCATAACGAGGATGGGGATCAATTAAGTTATGACGATTTGCATCAAAAAAATGTTGAATAATAAATTCTCGATCTGGAACGTTGAAATTTTCTACAGGCTTTAAACTTAAACTTAAATAAGGATCAAAAGCTGTACCAGCTATATATTCTTCTAGCTGCAATATCAAAGAAGGTACTAGATTTACTGTTTGATGCAATTTTGGATATTTGGCTAACTGTAATACTAAATCCAAGTAATCTTTTGTACCGTGTAAGCGCACCCAAGGCAAACGATATTGGCCATTGATTCTGGATTTGTATAAAGGTTGATGTTGATGCCAAATAAAAGCAATGTATAGAGGATGAGACATGGTAAGTAATTCCCATAAGAAACAGAGGAGTAAGCAGACACCTATTACTAAGTAAATTTCCTGCTCTCCTCTGTTAAATTTATCTGATGTTTTGTCTTAAAGGTAATAGGTTATGGCAGGTAATTTATGAAATGCTTTCCCCAGGCAGGGTTTTGCTATCAGAATATTTTATAACTTATCTCCAGAAACTTCGGTTAGTGCGATCGCTTAGTTAATTTATCAACTATATATCTTTACTACCGATTTCTAGTCTCCTTGTTAGTAAGTCTGTTTTTGTTTATTCTGAATTGTTTTTAATCAATTCTTCCCTGCTAATACCATTTTATGTATTACCAATAACCTATTTTTTAGAGAACTTGCTCGACTTCGCTAATTTCTGGAATGTATTCCCGTAAACGTCGCTCAATACCCATTCTTAGGGTCATGGCCGAACTTGGACAAGACCCACAGGCCCCTTGTAAACGTAATTTTACTATTGGCCCATCAATTTCGACAAGCTCCACGTTACCACCATCAGACATGAGATAGGGTCGTAAATCATCCAAAACTTTTTCCACGTTGCCGGGAGTCAGTGCCAGAGTTTCCACTATGTTTCACCTTTCTAAATTTGGATTATTTTTTAATCATAGCTGTTTTATTCCACTACTCGATCGAGCATTTCAATGTTGCTAAAATTAAACTCGGTTATCATTGGCTGTCCCTGATCTTCCCCCCAGATAACTTGTTTGCTCATTACATAATATTTTCCTATTTTTGTATAGGTATCTTCAAATTTTAGCGTTTTAATAATTTCCCCGCTCTCAGAATTGTGAAAAATAGCATCGTAGCGTTTTGATAGATAACCTTCCTCTGTATTTAAGCTTTCATGGGTATCAATAACAAAGGCCATTTGTCCTATTACTCGGCTAACTTGACAAATTTCTTTACCGC
>CAWUOF010000533.1:0-3291 GCA_963923765.1 uncultured bacterium
AGGTCTCGTGGGCTCGGAGATGTGTATAAGAGACAGAAATAAATTTGTCCCAACCAACCATAATTTGACCCATGAGCAAAACTAGCGAGATTCCTACAGGAATAATAGCGATAATTATTTACAAAACCTGCGTTTTTTCTTTACTTATTATTACTTCTATAGCTTTATTTTTTGCTTTAAAAAATTACAAGAATTTATATGATTATGCTGATTATTATTTGTTAACAGGAGAAGGAGAAATTGTCAAAAGTTTACTAGAAAAATTACTGCATCTTAGCCCACAAACATTACAGTTAGCCGGAATAGCTACGGCAGTTTATGGGATTGTGAATTTTATAGAAGCGATCGGACTATGGTATAAAAAAAAATGGGCTAAATATTTAGTAGTAGGGATAGTAGGTATTAGTATTCCCTGGGAATTATATGAATTAATAGCAGAATTATCCATGATAAAATTGGTAATAACTACCATAAATATAGCAGTATTTTTATATGTACTAAATCAGAAATTTGATTAGAAAATAACATATAAAGATTAGGAAAAAAGGGAGGAGAAAACAGGATTAATATTTTTAGTGATTTTGGATGATGTATTATAAATTGATATTTATTGATTTTTGCGTCAGTAATATATATAATTTAGACCTAATTATTTTTAGCTGGAGATAAAAATAAAGGCCGTGCCTGTTGAGTTTGGCGGAGTACAGTTTCCAAAGCTTCCCAATCTTCTGCTTCAATATAACCAATGAATTGATCAATAAAAACGCGGTAGGATTGTAAAGCAGGTAGTAGAGAAGACCGATTATATTGAGCCATCATTACTCCTAACTCCGGATTGCCGCCACCGACTCGGCTGGTATCGCGAAAGCCAGAACTGGCTAGATGTTGAGCCAAAGAGACAACGGCAGGATCGGGTTCACCGATACAAGCAGCAATCAAACTAGCGCTGGCCATGACCGGAAGATGAGAGATCCAGGCAACTGCTTGATCGTGATTTGGTGGAGAACAGCGAAAGATGCGAGAATGAAGCGATCGCGCTAGATTTTCTACCACTTCTAGGGCTGGAGAAGGTGTAGTATCAATCGGGGTAGTTATATAGGGTGCATCTGCAAATAAATTAAACTGGGCTGCTTCAATGCCACTTTCAGCAGTACCAGCCATAGGATGACCGCCAACAAAATTCGGCCACAGAGGGGTAATGGCCTCAACAATGGGAGTTTTGACCGAACCAACATCTGTTACAACAGTATGAGGAGAAAGATAGTCAATCAACTCCTTTACAGTGGGTAAAATTGCTGCTATGGGAGTGCAAACAAAAATTACATCTGCTATGGCTAATAAAGATAAATCTGTACTAGCTTCATCAACAATGGCGCGATCGAGAGCCAATTGGCAGGTACTAACTCGACGACTAACTCCAAAAATTCGATGGCCAAGATTACGCAAGTCCAATGCTAAAGAGCCACCAATTAAGCCCAATCCCACAATGCCAATATTCATTTTTAATCCCCTGTGTTAGCTCAAATAGTAATTTAATTTTGCGATTGTCCTTGATTTCAGTCCATCAGTGTGTCATCAAAAGGTAGCCCCAATGGAAGCCGAGGAACTCCTTAAAAAATATGCCGCAGGAGTAAGAGATTTTATCGCTATCAACGTTAGCGAAGCCAACTTGAGTGGAGTTAACCTCAGCCATGCCAATTTATCATACGCTGCTTTAAGCGTTGCTAACTTGAGTGGCGCAAATCTCAGTCAAGCAAATCTTAGTCAAGCTAAACTTAATGTAGCCCGATTAAGTGGGGCGAATCTCAGCCAAGCCAACTTAAGTGGGGCAGATTTGAATGTAGCTAATTTAATTCGGGCCGATTTAAGTGGCGCAGAAATGATGGAAGCCGCCCTAATTCGGGCCGAACTTATGCGTGCTGATTTGAGTGGCGCGGATCTCAGTGGTGCTAATTTAATTGGCGCCGTGCTTAGAGAAGCAAGATTGCGCCATGCTAATCTTAGTGGTGCTAATTTAAGTGAAGCAGATCTCAGTGGTAGTTCGACGATCGCCGCTAATTTAGAACAAGCAAACTTAAAAAGTACCGACTTAAGCCGATCCGATCTGAGTGGGGCAAATTTACGAGATGCTGAACTTAGACAAGCTAACCTAACTTTGGCCAATCTTAGTGGGGCTGATTTAAGTGGCGCTAATTTACGTTGGGCCGATTTAAGTGGCGCTAATTTGAGTTGGGCAGATCTCAGTGAAGCTAAATTAAGCGGAGCTAATTTAATTGGCGCCGACTTAAGCAATACTAATTTAATGAATGCTAGTTTAGTTCACGCTAATTTAACCCAGGCAAACTTTATTCATACTGATTGGGTGGGTGCTGATTTAACCGGAGCAATTTTAACCGGTGCTAAACTTTATGGTGTTTCTCGTTATGGATTAAGAACTGAAGGTATGATATGTGAATGGGTAGATTTAAGCTCCACAGGCGATCGCAGCCAAATCTATCGCTTTAACTCCCTAGACTCGAAAAATTTTTTTAATGCTAATCTCCCCACTATTCGGATTATTGTTGATGCTCCCTTAGATATGGAAGCTAACAGTGCTTTAGCCGCTATTTATCAAAATATTAGCAAAGATTACCCCTTTATTAATCAACCACCTAGTATAGAAGTTAGTCATCGCCGCACAATACTTACTTTTCGTATAGCTAGTGATGATCAACTATTTGCTAATGCTTACGTTGCGATACTTCCTTTTAAAGATGCCAGCATTACTCAAGAAAATATTGTTACCTTAGTTAAACAAATCCAAAGTGCTGATTTAGACGAATTAATCATTAAATCTCCCGCACTAATTGCACAAGTTAATGATAAATTAGAACGAGCTATCAATAAATTTAATGATATGAAAAATGGAAAAATAGGCGATCGCATTGCCAAAAAGGGTAGTTTCTTTCAATCCCCCACCCAAACTATATTAACAAATTCTAGTAATTTAACCTTAAATATACATCGTCACCCATCTTTTGGTAAACATTTTATTAACCCTTCTGTTGCTAATAGTTTTAGTATTCCCACTATTAAAAATATTAAGTTTAAATTACCTACTCTCCGCATAGCATTAGATTTTTTCAAAACCTTTAATCAAGAATTGGATGGTACTAAAATTCAATGATATTATTTGTAATAAATTGAAATCCTATAAAGGTAATGCCTAAATTACCTTTACAAATTATTTAAATGCACCAGATATCCGTCATGAAAATATTTAATTTTATAAAATCAACCATAAATTACCCA
>CAWUOF010000534.1:0-3281 GCA_963923765.1 uncultured bacterium
ACACAAGGAGTATCGTCGGCAGCGTCAGATGTGTATAAGAGACAGCATTGCGGCAGCCCCAGCCCCAGTTAATGCCCCAGCTAATGCCCCAGCAGCTAAAACACCGGCTCCCATAGCAGCCGCCCCAGCTAATGCCCCAGCAGCTAAAACACCGGCTCCCATAGCAGCCGCCCCAGCTAATGCCCCAGCAGCTAAAACACCGGCTCCCACAGCAGCCGCCCCAGCTAATGCCCCAGCAGCTAAAACACCTGCCGACACTGCACCAACAAACACCCCAGCAGCTAAAACACCTGCTCCTAAAACCGAGACTAATAAAGCAAATACTGGTGCAGCTAACCCTAAATTCCGAGAAGGAGTTAATAAAGCTATCAATGCGGCGGAATTAACTCAAACTGCACAAACTAAAAATGAATGGAATAATGTAGCAACTCAATGGCAACAAGCGATCGAATTAATGAAAGCTGTGCCTAAAGATAGTCCAAATTATGCATTAGCACAAGATAGAATAACCATGTATCAACGTAATTTAGAATATGCTCAGAAAAATGCTGAGAATAGTCTTTAAAATTACCAGGAATTAAACACTAGCAAAAGCGGTAAAAGCGGCGATCGCCTCCATACTTCCTCGCCTGCGATCGCCTCAATTAATAAATATCCATAAAACTCATAACACTAAAAATTAAAACCACCCGCTATTTGCTAGGTGGTTTGCCATTTGATTTTAATGGAGATGGGCAGAATTGAACTGCCGTCCAAATCGGGTATTAACTTATCGCTCATTCACAGGCATAGCTCATCTAACCCTTTGAGCGGGAACCATCCATTATCCCGGATGACAGGATGCTCTGATTAAGTCTTAACTAACAAGCAGATCAGAGAAATCTTATTAGTGCATCCGTTGGGGTTTGTCCGTAGCCTTTAACGGAGTCAGACTACAGACGCTCGGACCTGACTAGAGGTTATTAGGCAGCGACAGTGGCAGCCTTACGAGCAAAAGGAACGATGTTGTTCGCATTTACTTTTTTTTGAGCCTAGGATTTACGAGAGACGACTCACTCTCGGCCTGAATCACGGTTCAGCGTTCGCCAACCTGTCGAAACCGTTACATCCCCGTGTTACTTAATTGTTATTTAATTAAATTTTAGCATGAAATTTGTAATTTGCAGTGGGTACTGCTAAAAATTTCCGCAATAGTTTATAGTTTGTGACGGCAGTACCCACTCAAACCTTAAAACCGTTGACCAACACCAAACTGGACGCGGTTTTCTCCTTGGTCGTTGCGACCATAGTCAGCCCGGATAATACCTATAGGAGATTGTACCCGTACACCAGCACCATAACCTAAACCAGTACCCGGTTTGCCCCGCACTACTCCCGGTTCTCCGGGGACAGTGGCAGCCGTGCCCAAATCAGAGCCAAAATCTGCAAAAACTACACCTCCAACACTTTGCCAAATTGGGAAGCGATACTCGGCAGAAGCTAAAACATAACTGCGACCACTAGCAACAGCCCCTGGTGCATAGCCCCGTACCGAATTAGGGCCACCTATGTTAAAGGATTCTGAGGGGGGTAAGTCACCGATCGCCGTTCCTCCTTGTAAATTTACTGCTAAAACTTCTGATTCTTTTTTACCTAAAATTTGCACAGGAATATATTGGCTGTAGTTAGCTTGTACACGATTCATTAATATATTTCCCTGTCCGATCGGAATTGATTGTTGGCTACTCAGACTAATTACTGAACCCGAATTAGGATTAATTGGGTTATCACGTCGATCGCGAGTTAACCCAACCGAAACAGTAGTTAAATCATCCGTACCAGTACCACTAAAAGATAGAGAATTTCCTTGAGCATCTTTTGGGGTAATATTTCCTTCGCGATCGAGCATATTAATCCGTTTATAATTTACTCCGACAGCAGCTTGCCAATCTCCTACATTTTTATTTACTGTTACGCCGCCGCCTAATTCACTTTCTCGGACTCGATCGCCATTAGGCAACAGAATTTTATCATCAAAAGTTGGCGATAATTCTTGATTACGAAAACCATTAATACTATATCCTAATTTCTCTGGTTCACTAGCCCGATAAGGGTTAGTAAACTTACCATTAAATTGAATATCTCGCGCTCCTCCTTGCACATTTAAACCGACTTGTTTACCAGTACCACCTACATTTACATCATTATAACTAACCGTACCAACAATACCACTACTTTCGCTATATCCAGCACCAGCATTAACTCCCCTTGCCGATTTTTCTATGATGTTATAGGTAACATCGACTTTATTCGCATCACCATCTAGGGAAATATTCACATTATCAAATAACCCTAACTGATATAAGCTTTTTAAATCTGCTTGGGCTGCTTTTCTGGTTAAAATTTGTCCTGGTTGTAGTTTGATATTGCGGCGAATAAATTCTTCTTGTGTGCGTCCTTGGATGGGTTGATTTTTATCATCTAATATTTGACCATCCCCTTTGACAAAGCGAATTTTAATATTACCAACGACACCTTCTGCAACTTGTATATTTAATATGCCATTGGCGTTAGGTGATATGGCTAATACTTGCCCTAATTCATAACCGTTTTGTTTGTACCATTGGTTAATTTTTTGTACTGCTTGTTGGATGACTTTAGGGCTAATTGTTGTGCCTAATTGATATTTTAATATATCATTGGCGATGGGAATAGTTAATATTTGAGCATTGGTTAATTGTAGCGATCGCACTACTACTGGTTGCACTTCATACACTACATTCCATCCCACAGTATTTTCCTGGTAGTTTACTTTTGCATCTGTAAATAAACCAGTAGATAAAATTGCTGTTACATCCTGTTGTAATTGATTTTCACTGGTATCGCTACCCCCACGAGTAGCTATCACCTGGCGAACAATCTGCTGTAACTCTTCATTACCGCCTATAATTTTTACATCTGTAGCCCTTATCGCTAAATTGGGCAAATTTGGGGTTTTGGCCTTTGGAGTTTTTACGGATAAAATAGATGGAGATGAAATTGATCCGGTTTTTGGGCCATCATTGCTGGCTGGCACTACAACATTATTAGTAGATAATACGGAGGAAGAATAAGTAATTTCTGCATGGCTTACTTCTGTGAAATTACTTAAAATTAAGGCAAATATGGTATAAAAGACAGTGGGTGCTATACGCATAAATAAATATCCATCCGGGCGAGCAGCAGCTAAAATGCTTTCTTAGAAAGGCTTGATTCCAGGCAATCGGTTAAGTAAATCTGGTTGTAAGTTTTGACTAGCCTTT
>CAWUOF010000535.1:0-3274 GCA_963923765.1 uncultured bacterium
GGTGCTAAAAGCGGTCATTTAGTCTTACGTAAACAAGAAAAATGGTTTATTGTTGCCAAAGCTGAACAAAGTGGAATAGAAATATTAGAAATTCCCCTAGATGAATACGATAAAATTTGTAAAAGTTTGATTTACTCCACCGCACGCAGTCAAAAAACGACTGTTTTTGATAACTTAAGTGCTGTTACACAATTTATCGGCGATCGCTACATTATAACTAATCAGCCTAAATCAGTTTTATGTACTACCATTAGTAAACAAGGAAAAGTAATCGGAATTTTATATTTAGAAAATAATCTTACAGAAGCAGCTTTTACCCGTGATCGAGTAGAAATTCTCCAACTCCTGACCAGTCAAGCTGCTATTTCTTTAGAAAATGCCAATTTGTATCAACAAATAGAAAAATATTCGCAAACTTTAGAAGCAGAAGTAACAATAAAAACAGAAGATCTACGGCAAAAAACCTTAGATTTAGAACAAACTTTAAAAAATTTACAATACACCCAAGCCCAATTAATTCAAAGCGAAAAAATGTCATCTCTCGGTCAAATGGTGGCAGGTATAGCTCACGAAATAAACAATCCTGTAACTTTTATTGTTGGTAATATTCGCCATGCAGAATATTATGTAAATGATTTACAAAATTTATTAAATATGTATCAACAAGAATACCCTCAACCTAGTAGCGCAATTCAAGCAAAATTAGCAGAAATTGATTTAGAATTTCTCTGGGATGATTTCCAGAAAATTATTAACTCCATGAAAGTCGGTAGCGATCGCATTAGCCGAGTTGTACTTAGTTTGCGTAATTTTTCTCGCTTAGATGAATCAGAAATGAAAGTAGTAGATTTACATAGTGGTATAGAAAGCACCTTATTAATTTTGCAAAATCGCTGGAAAAATCATCCTTATTATCCCCCAGTGAAAATTATTAAAAACTATAGTAATCTACCTAAAATTTCTTGTTATCCCAGTCAATTAAATCAAGTATTTATGAGTTTAATTATTAATGCTTTAGATGCTCTACAAGATGATAATAATTTAATTAAAAAACCGGAAATTATGATTTCTATTCAAATCATAGATAACAATAAAATACGAATTTCGATCGCAGATAATGGTATAGGTATTCCCGATTCTATTCAAGCTAAAATATTTGACCCATTTTTTACTACTAAACCTGTTGGCAAAGGTAGCGGTTTAGGATTAACTGTTAGTTATGCCATTGTCAAAAAACACGGCGGTCAATTAACTTGTAATTCTACTGTTGGCCAGGGTACAGAATTCGTGATGGAAATTCCCATTCACGCTTATAGTCAGTTAATTTAATTTCTCGACATCTCAAAATTCAGATACCCGACTTAGTTATAAATCGGGTATCTTTTTACTTACCAAGTATTTATGAAATAACTGTCAAATGCTATATTAATTACCTTGTTGTTGACGTTGCTGGCGATTTTGTTGCCCTTCTTGACGCATTTTTTGTATTTGTTGTTTTTGTTCGGGAGTAAACACAGCATCCATCTTTTCTTTTTGCTGCTGTCTAATTTGTTTAATTTGTGCTTTTTGCGCGTCAGTTAAATTTAGAGATGACATAATATCCTGGCGATTTTCCCGATTTTGACCAGAAGGTTTTTGTTTCTTAAATTCTGCCAGTTTTGCTTTTTGTTCTGGAGTCAAAACACCTTCTATTTGGCTACGAGTATCTTCGTGAATTTGACGTAATTGCTGTTTTTGTGCATCAGTTAAATTAATATTTTTCCACTGTTTTTGATGTTTTTGGTAACCAGTTTGTGCTTGTGCTATTAATGGTTGTCCAGATGATAATGTATGAGCTTTAACAGCAAAAGGAGCTACAACTACACTTAAGGCGATCGCACTGGCTAACATTGGTATCATTTTAATTTTCATACTTACCTCTGTGGGGTATTTTGATGTTTTTAGCTTATCAGTTCCCACTTGCCATTTACATGAGGCAAAAGTCATAAATATAAGCATGACTTTAGTCATATATAATCTAGTATTAACTTATGAAGTTTATCTGTTTGTTACTAAATAAATTGGTATAAAATACTTTTCTCTATATATTCACTGTTTTACATCAATTGTCTTTATGATATTAGATAAAAACCAGAAAAATATGAGTTTTATTTTATCCTAATTTTCTAAAAAATATTTTTGGCTTATATGTAAATTAAACGAAAAAAAGAAGAAATATTTACTTTTTATCCTATCCCATTTAATCCCTTCAGCATATCTCCCATATTGTTTAAGCTTTTATCCAATACATGACCTAACCATAATTTAAAAAATAAACGAGTATTTAAAACCGGATAATCATTTTAAAATAAATTTTTTAAAAATTTTTTAACAATTTTTATCAATATATAATTATGGATGATTTTATTTTTTTGGTTTATTTTCCAAAATATATTATATTTTTGGGAATTTTTTTACAGATTTTCTAACCTTTAAGATATTATAAGCTCAAGCTGGATTCTTTTAGATGCTATTCTATATTTTTTTTCCTGGACTAAAATTAAAGAATTGTAATGTAATTTGTCTTGAAATTTATAAATAAAAAAATTAAATATATCATTAGAATAAGTCATTATTATTGGAATAACTTCTTTATTTTTTAGCTTTTTTGACCATAACCTATAGGGATAATAAATTTGTCTAATCAAAAAATCATCTATAGAATAATTTTTACTCTCGAATAATAAAAAATAATTTTTTGTTTCAAATCCAGCATCTATTTCACATTGGGAATTTTCTACAGTAATTGGATAGCTTGTTACCTCATCAATACTACTATTAATATTAAAGTTAAATGTATTAGTGGACATTCTGCCAAAAACAGTAAAAAACGGCTTTTCTTTCATTAAATCCTCTATCATTCCTGTATGATAAGCACAAAGTAATGCTGTATTTTCTGAATATATATTTCTATAATCTATAGTTTCTATTTCCTGGGGAAATTCATAATCTATTATAGGGGTTTTAAAGTTAGATGTAATTTTTTGATGGGTCTCAAAATGACCAATAATATATTTATCGCGGGACATAGGTAAAATAGATAATTTATGCTGTTTAAATATTACTGGTAAATTCTCATAATGATCGAATTTTGCCATGAGTCGGCTTTCTCTTATTTTGTTAATTTCTTCTGAGGAAATTATAAATCTACCATTTTTATTTATTTCCTCTAAAATATTAGATTTGTTAAATAATATATTCCAAGCAGTATCATTTTTATTTAATTCTTTTTTAC
>CAWUOF010000536.1:0-3260 GCA_963923765.1 uncultured bacterium
GGGCAGAGACTTGATTTTTTTGTAATCTTGCTGTATTATATACATAATACAAATAAATACAGCAAAACTTATGCCTTACGAAAAGCTAGAAATATCAACACCAACACCCGTATTATCTTGGGCTGGTCATCCTTTGGGCAAAGACGAAAACAAAATGGCCCAAAATATGGCCTCTTTACCCTTTGTATTTAAACATATAGCATTAATGCCTGATGTTCACTTAGGTAAAGGCGCTTTAGTAGGTTCAGTAATTGCCACTAAAGAAGCAATAATTCCGGCGGCTGTAGGGGTTGATATTGGTTGTTTTACAGGTGATACATTAATTCCACTTGTTGATGGTAAATCTTATCCCATTGCAGAATTAGCTAAATCTCAGAAAGAAATTATTACTTATTCTTGTACTGAAACCGGAAAAATTGTTGCAGCTAAAGCGATCGCTCGACTCACTCGACATAATGCAGAATTAGTTAAAGTAATTCTTGACAATGGCGAAGAAATTAAATGCACTCCTGACCATCAATTTATGCTAAGAGATGGTTCTTATCAACAAGCCAGGGAATTAAAAATAGGTACATCGTTAATGCCTTTTTACTCAGGAATTGATAAAAATGGCTACACATTAATTCAACAAAACTATTCTGGTCGATGGCAAAAAGGACATTGGATTATTGCTCGTTCTGTACTATTAGGAAAAGTACCAGCTTTTTCGGGGCAAAAAACAGTTATTCATCACAAAAATTTTGATACTTCTGATAATCGTCCTGAAAATTTAGAATTTATGGGTAATTGTGATCACTCAGCCTATCACCGTTCATTAATTGCAAGAAATTCTCATTGGCAATCCTCAGAGTTTGAGACAAAAAGAAAGCAAGCTTTAGCTGCTAAAGCTAATACCACAGAAGGACATAATTACTACGCTGAAAGAGGGACAAAAAACATAGTTAATTACATGGAACAACGTCCCGAACATTTTCGATCATCTGTTGCAGGAAATGGTAAGAGAGGAAAACAGTATCTCATTAATTATAATATCAGCGAAAAAGGAAGAACTAAGAGCAAAGAAATTGCTAATCGACTTTATATGTGTGAAACTTGTGGAGCTACTGTAAAAAGTCCTATAGGTCTTCACAATCACAGAAAACAACAACACGGCTACAACCACAAAGTAGTAGCAATTATAGCCTTAGAGGAAAAACAAGATGTTTACTGTTTAGCTGTTCCTACTTATGGCAACTTTGCACTAGCAGCAGGTGTTTTTGTGCATAACTGCGGGATGGTGGCAGTAAAAACACCTTTTGTAGCTGAACAATTAGAAGGAAAATTAAAGAAAATTCGCCTAGATATTGAAGCAGCTATTCCAGTGGGATTTAATGAAAATAAAGAAGCGGAAAAAGTAGTTACTAACTGGCAAGGATGGCGGGATTTTAAAGAATTACATTCAGGAGTACAACGTTTAGAAAGTAAAGCAATAAAACAACTAGGTTCCCTCGGTGGAGGTAATCATTTTATTGAGCTTTGTGTAGATACAGAAAATAATGTTTGGTTAATGTTACATTCCGGTTCTCGTCATATTGGTAATATGTTGGCTCAATGCCATATTGATACTGCTAAAGAATTAATGAAATTAGCAGGCGATCGCTTACCAGACCCTGATTTAGCTTATTTTATTGCCGGAACACCAGAATTTACTGCCTATTGGC
This sequence comes from uncultured bacterium, assembly GCA_963923765.1. GTDB lineage: Bacteria > Cyanobacteriota > Cyanobacteriia > Cyanobacteriales > CAWUOF01 > CAWUOF01. The sequence continues at coordinate 1,701 of CAWUOF010000536.1, forward strand.
GCGATTTACAATGGGCGCAAAATTATGCTCGTTTTAATCGTGATGTAATGATGGCAAGATTTCAGCGAATTGTAGAAAAACATTTAGCTGGAGGTAAACCTACTAAGCCTTTATTACAGGTAAATTGTCATCACAATTACGCAGAAAAAGAGGTACATTTTGGTGAAGAATTATATGTAACTCGTAAAGGTGCAGTACGAGCAAGGATGGAAGATTACGGTATTATTCCTGGTTCAATGGGAGCGAAATCTTTTATTGTTAAAGGTAAGGGAAATGCAGAAAGTTACTGTAGTTGTAGTCACGGCGCAGGGCGTTTGATGTCACGAAATAAGGCAAAATTGAATTTTAGCCTAGATGATTTGATTAAACAAACTGAGGGTATTGAATGCCGCAAAGATGGTGGTGTTTTAGATGAAATTCCAGGGGCTTATAAGCCGATCGACCAAGTTATGTCTCAGCAAGATGATTTAGTGGAAGTTGTGGCAACTCTAAAACAAGTAGTCTGCGTAAAAGGATAATAAAAAAACCCGGTTTGCCTTAACAAACCGGGTTTATGATTTTTTATGGGAAATTAATAAAGGTTTATCTATTTAGAAAACCCCAGGGTTTACAGCCAGCCAGCCAGTTGTTTTGATTCCTCTTCCAGTAAGCGGATTAGGTTTTCATCTCCTTTGGCTTTAGCTGCTTGCATCCGGCGTTCTAATTTTTCCCAAATATTAGTTTTCAGGGTGTTAGCTACTTGTGCTGGTATTCTGATTTGGTAGCTATATTCTGATGCCCATCTAACGGGGGGAGGCTGGGAGGAATTTGTATCTGTAAATGTGAAAATGTCTAGTTTGCGATTTACACAATAGGCAGCACGACGATAATTTAGGTTAACGGCGGCGATCGTTCCTGGAATATGTCTAGCATAACTATTTCCTTGATTTAGCCCCCGAGTTTTGCCTAAAAGTTCGCCCTCTGTGACTTCGATCGAGGGTGGATATGATTGGTAGGTGACACCTAAATTACTTGGTCTCATAAATTTTGTTACAATTGATCAATGGTGGACAAGTAAGGCAGGATGCTGGTGAATTTCTCCCGCCATTGGGAATTTCCGATTTTGCCGTAATCCCATCAGAAAAATTTTTTCTTATTTTCTGTATTTATTTTTACATTTTATCATAAACAATGTCAAGATTTAATGACTTTTGGTTAATGATTTTTTAATTGGGTAATTTTGGCGTGAAATTTTACTCCTTGTTGGAATAGAAACAGGCAATCACCCGAACCAGCCCAAAAAGTTTGTATTGCTTGTCTAGTCAGATTTTTAGCTTTTTTGACCTTGGTAATAAACTAGTCAAAGCGATCGCTTTGACGGTTAAAAAAAGTATATAGATATTAATACTTATTAACTAAATTGCAGATATTATTAAAATTGATTATTAAAAATTTAATATTTTCTTAATATTCTTTCAATTAAAATTTAAATAAACAATAATTATGATAAATAATAGGCGATAAAAAATATATAAAATTTATATAAAAAAATCTTTAAAAATTTATTTGCGGCCTTCAATA
>CAWUOF010000537.1:0-3238 GCA_963923765.1 uncultured bacterium
ATTGTTAACAGGGGCAGGTTAATTAATAAATTATGATATCACATAATAATATAAATCAAACTGCCTCAAGGGGATTAAGAAATTTTTATATACTAACAAATAATATTTTGGGGTAAAACAATAGTAAATATACTACCTTTTCCAACTTCACTATTTATAGTAATTTCCCCATGAAAAGGTTTTAAAAGCTCTATGCAGGTATATAATCCTAAACCATTTCCGGTGGGTTCACCTGCTTCTTTTTCTTCACCTTTAATTGGTTTAGAAGTATAAAAAGGGTCAAAAATTTTAGTTAAATTTTCGGGTGATATGCCACATCCTGAGTCTTCAATATCAATATAAATGTGGGTGGGATTTTGTCTGGTATTAATATTGATGTATTGAGGTTTTTTATTCCACATAGCATCGATCGCATTATTAATCAAGTTGTGGAATACTTGGGAAATAGCGGAATAAATTACAGGTATTTTAGTAATTGTTTCATCAAAAGAATATTGTTTTTTAATATTGTGTTTAAAGTGTAAATTAGCGTCTAAAAATTGCAGTTCTCTTTTTAAGAGTTCGTTAATATTAACAAGCTGAATTTCTTGGATTTGTTCTTTACTACTTTTTATCATTAAGTTTTCCATCATCAAATTTATTTGATTAATGGCTCTGTTGATAAAATTGCTATACTCAATCAGAGAATCATCATTAAAATTATTTCCTTTTAGTTCAACTAAATCGCTGCAAGTTTGGATGGATTGTAAAGGGCTTTTTAAATTGTGAAACATTCCTTGAATTAACCGCCCAATGATAGCTGTTTTTTCCTGGTCGATGAGTTGTTTAGTTTTTTGCTGGACAAGGTTTTCTAGGTTTTGATTTATGTGGGCAAGTTCATCATTTTTTTGTTGGAGTTGTTTTTGGAGATTATTGATAGTTAAATGAGTTTGAATACGAATTAATAGTTCTTGGTGTTGAAAGGGTTTAGTAATATAGTCAACGGCCCCCATTTTAAACCCTTTGATTTTATCGACGGTATCAGCAAGGGCAGTCATAAAAATTATAGGAATATTTTGTGTGGTAGTGTCGGCTTTTAAGCGACGGCAGGTTTCAAAGCCATCTATTCCTGGCATCATAACATCGAGAAGAATTAGATCGGGTTTAATGTATTCTATTTGCTCGATCGCGCTTTCGCCATCTATGGCAATTAATACTTTAAAGTTATAACTTTTCAAGAATTCAAATAATATATCTAAATTGGTTTGGGTATCATCAACAATGAGAATTATGTTTTTGTGTGCTGGAGATTGGATAGTCATGGTAATTCAGATTTTTTAGTAGTTATTTACAAATAATATATTCTATTCTACCTGAAGATGTTGTTTGAGAAATTCACGAATTTTTTTCATTTGAAATCCTTTAATCAAGTGGCGAAGTTGGGCAAAAAATGGGGATAGGTTATTATTGTTTGTTTCTAGGGTGTTAATTTCGTCTACAAGTCCTTCAATATCGCCGATCGCTGCTAATTTTAACAGATTAGCGATCTCTTCTTGACTAGGGCTAATTATTTCCCCAGGAGGGGCTTGGGAGGCTTTGTCGTTATCATTGCAATCAACTGATAAACTATCGGTAGTATTTTCTGGTTGAGGTTTTGACGAAATATCTGCATAAATCCAATCTAATTGTAAATGTATTTGCAACATTTCTAAAATTTGCGAAGCTTGAATAGGTTTAGTAATAAAATTATCGCAACCTGCTAGAATACTTTTTTGGTGGGTGGAATGAAAAACACTACCAGAAAGGACTAGTAAAACCACATTTTTTAATTCTGGTATTTGTCGTAATCTTCGGGTTACTTCAAAACCATCCATTACTGGCATAATTAGGTCAAGTAAAATAGCATCTGGCTGAAATTTAACAGCTTTTTCTAAACAATCTACACCATCAATTGCTTCTTGAATTTCAAATCCTAAAGGTGAAAGTAGATGTTTTAAAATAGTGCGATTTACTTTATTATCATCTACTACTAAAATTTTACGTTTATTACCAGTAAAACCGATTATACTGGTTGGTTTTTTGATTAATTCTATTTCGGATAATTTTGCGACTGCTGGTAACTCTAAATCCATCCAAAAAATGCTACCTTCTCCCAAACTACTTTTAACTTTGATGTCACTACCCATCATGTTTACTAATTTTTGACTAATGGAAAGTCCCAAACCTGTACCTTCGGTATAATTAATGTTTTCACCTACTTGATGAAAGGGTAAAAAGATGTCTGTTAATTTATTTTCTGGAATCCCGATGCCTGTATCTTCTACTTGAAAGCGTATTGTCATTATTGATAATGGGTAATGACTAGAAGATGCTTTTTGAGAATCAATTTTATATTCGTTATTTATATGGTGATTTTGTTGATTTATAATGCCAACTTTAAAAGTTACCTGACCTTTTTCGGTAAATTTAACTGCATTGCCAAGCAAATTTATTAGCACTTGACGCAATCTTTTTTCATCTCCATGAACTATACTAGGCAAAATAGATAGGGGTTCATATATAAATTTAATATCTTTTTGTAATGCCCGCATCCGAAATAAATCGGCTATGGTTTTAATAAATTTGGAAAAGTCGAAATCATGGGGGCATATTTCCATTTTTCGAGCTTCAATTTTTGATAAATCTAAAACATCGTTAATTAAAGTTAGTAGATGTTCACCACAATCTTGAATAGTATTTAAACTTTGTTGTTGATATTGGTTTAAATTTTCATTGTTTTTAAGAATTTGTGCGTAACCTAAAATCCCATTTAAAGGTGTGCGTAATTCATGGCTCATATTAGCCAAAAATTCGCGTTTAGCGCGGCTGGCAGATTCGACGGATTCTTTGGCTTTTTGTAGGGCTATTTCTGCTAGTTTGCGTTCGTTAATTTCAGTTTGAGCTTGTTGAAAAAGTGTGGATTGTTGAATGGCGATCGCTAGTTGTACACAAACTTGGCGCATCGATTCTATTTCTGATGAAGTCCATACACGAATTTCGCTACATTGATGGGCAATAAGCAAGCCCCACAAGCGGGTAGGAATATTATTATTTTTCTTCTCTAAGCGATCGCTGGTAATATTATTAAAATTTAAAGCATCTGATTCATATTGTAAAATTGGTACTACCAGATTAGATTTTACTTGAAAATTTTTTAGGAGATTAATATAACATGGATTTAACCCACTATTATCAATATCTTCTAAAGCACTAATTCTAC
>CAWUOF010000538.1:0-3235 GCA_963923765.1 uncultured bacterium
AATCTTTCTGGCTTTTGCCTCTTGCCTCTTGCCTGACTTTCGCAAGAAGTCTAATTAAAGTTTTAGTTGTGTTATGCCCAGGACTAAAAGTGATAATAGCCAAAAAATTAAGCTAATTGTCTAAGTTTTTAAATAAAAGCTTCTTATACAGGGAAAAAATAGCTGCAAAAAAGCAAATTAAATTTAGATTAGCTTAATTTTCTGGCCGAGGGGCTAAGGGATAGTATAGCCCACAATTAATAACTGATGTTGAGGACAGCAGCGAAGCATCTTAGGGTAGATGCTTCACTTTTTGCTTCACTTTTTTGTTACATCACTAGCATGAGGCCCTATCGGGCGACAAATTCTAGTTTTTAGGCAGTGTCTTTAAATAGGCTTCGATCGCCTCTGTAGCCAGTTGAACTACAGGTTTACCCTGACGTTCAGCTTCAGCTTTCAACTGAGTATAGATTTCATCGCGCACACTAATCCGACGGCGGATTTTATTAGGGCCTGCCGGAGTCTCTTCAGCGGCAGCAGCTTCTGCAACATCGCCGTTAACACTAGGAATAGAGGTAATAGTTTGGTCGTTAGTATCTATTGTCATTTTGGTAACAGTCTCATAATTCGCGGCAAACTGACGGATGGATTCCAACCCGACGCGATCGCAAAAATCGCCGAAACTTTCTCCCGATCGCCGTTTTTGTTGGAAATACACAAAAATCGGCTCTAGTTCTGTTTCTAAGTTATTTACATTTAGCTTATCCAAATATGGTTTCGCTAATCGCGTCTGGGCAGGAGAACCACCCAGCCATAGCTGATAAGCATTCGGTACGCTACCGACAAACCCTAGCTCCGCCATATATGGTCTAGCACAGCCATTTGGGCAGCCAGTCATTCGCACAACAAAGTGTTCTTGCTGCATTCCCAGCTTGTCCAGTAGCGATCGAATCCGATCCAGTATAGCAGGTATGGCCCGTTCTGCTTCAGTAATTGCTAACCCACAAGTAGGTAAAGCTGGACAAGCCATTGAATATCGTACCAGTGGATCGATATCTATGTCCCTTTTTATACCAGATTGGTCGAGAATTTCTTGAATTTCTTGTCGGGCTTTTGGATTAATCTCATAAATAATTAAATTTTGGTGTGGAGTCAGCAACATTGGCACTTGAAATTTTTGCACAATTTTTCGCAGGGCCGTTTTTAGTTTAAATGTCCCTTCATCTTTTACCCGTCCACTATCTATGGAAATTCCTAAAAATAACTTGCCGTCTCCCTGTTCATGCCAACCCAGAAAATCTAAATATTTCCATTCTGGTAAGGGCCGGAATTTTTCCAGGGGTTTACCAAAATAACTAGCTACTTTTTCCCGGAATTTATCCACACCCCAATCATGGATTAAATATTTCATCCGCGCATGACGCCGCTCGCCCCGATCGCCATAATCCCGTTGTGTGGCCACGATCGCTTTTACTAAATCATAAACATCATTTTTCGCCACATAACAAATCTCATCGGCAATGCGCGCAAATGTCTCCTCTTTCCCATGCGATCGCCCCAAACCGCCCCCAGCAAACACATCAAACCCTTCTAATTCCCCAGCCTGATTAGTTAAAACTACTAACGTCAAATCCTGGGAATATAAATCTACCGAATTATCCCCCGGTACTGTCACCGCAATTTTAAACTTCCGAGGCATATAGTGTTGGCCATAAATTGGCTCTTCCACATCCGCAAAATTAGTACCATTGGTATTTTTCTGCCTCGCTGCCTTAACTTGGGGGTCTTCTTCTCCTGTAACTACCTTTTCCCCATCCAGCCAAATTTCATAATAAGCACCAGTCTGAGGTGTTAATAAATCCGCAATATTATTAGCGTATTGCAAAGCTAATACATATTCTGGGCGATTTTTATAAGGTGCAGGTGGAGCCATTACATTGCGGTTCAAATCTCCACAAGCTCCTAACGTTGACCCCATATTTTTAATAATTTCCGCAAATACCGTTTTTAGGTTTTTCTTTAATACTCCATGTATCTGAAAACCTTGCCGGGTAGTAGCACGCAGTGTCCCATTACCATATTTATCTGATAACTCATCTAAAGTTAGATATAAAGATGCTGGAATAAATCCCCCTGGGCTACGGGTTCGCAACATCATCTGATAATCTTTTTCTTGCCCTTTTACCCGGTTATCCCGGTTATCTTGTTGATAAGAGCCATGAAATTTTAAAATTTGTATTCCTTCTTCGCTAAAGTGGGTTGAGTCGGAACGCAACTCAGTGGCCACAGGTTCCCTTAAAAAATTACTGCGTTCTTTTAAGCCTTCCACTTTGGAGACTTTGGTGTGAGAAGAAATACTATTAGAACTTGTTACCATTAGAACTACCGTAGAAATTAAAAAACATGAATATTCCCCACCCAGTATCCGAAAAGCTGTAGGTTAGAACGCTGCTAAAAAAATCACTATAAACTAAGAGCAACGGTAACTTGGTCGGAATAGTGTGGAATTTCCCTATTGTACCACGACATAAATCAGGGTTAGTCCCTAAATTGGACTAACCCTAGATTCTATATTCTACGATGTTAGGTTATTGTTGCGATCGCATTCCAAAATTTTAGCTAGGCTTTAGAAACGATAACCCACACCCATTTGTAAACTCACCGCAGAAGCAGGGCTATTTTGATAAGCATTTATTCCCAGCTTGGCATCGCTATAAACTACTATATTTTTTTGTACTTGACTTTCTACACCTGTTGTTAACACTACTGCATCTTGATTCCCTAATGGAGTCGCCTTCCCATTCGCTTCCACAAAGGAATAACCAGCACCTGCATAAACATTTGTATTTTTAGCGATCGGTACATCATAAGAAACTATCGGCATAATCGCGCTAGTCTCATTACTAAATAATACCGCACCACGTACAGAAACTGGAGTGTTTTTAATTGGTATTCTTCCTTGAATATTGCCACCAAATGTGGCTTCATCTCCTGCATGACCGCCATTTGTTACACCTGCTGCTACCCCTGCACCTATGTAACTACCATCCATCCCTTTTATTGGATTAGCAAAAGCAGAGTTAGCCAGCATTAAAATAGAACTAAATACTACAGTAGACAAAGCAGAAATTTTAGCAACAGATTTGAGAGCGCGTTTCATATTATCTCCAGCCCTAATGAGCTTGTATTTGGCATTCTTACTATTAAAGTCTCGCTCTGTTTCTCAATAGTTCCTGTCTCTTATACACATCTCCGA
>CAWUOF010000539.1:0-3214 GCA_963923765.1 uncultured bacterium
TCAGATGTGTATAAGAGACAGATTGTTGATTGTATATATATAAAATATAGCCCAATTAAATGATATTTAATCTAAATTAAGGGAACAGGCAACATTAAAAAGATAAAATAAGAATAAAATGATATTTATTATAAAATATATAGTATAGTTAAATTTAGTATATTTACATAAAAAGCGATCGCAGATTTTGGGAAAAGAAAATTATTTAGGAAAATTTCGTGTTAGAAATGAGAATTTAAACTTATTTTCTGAATAATCAATATTAAAAATATTAAATTTTGTAAAAAACCTTAAAGTAAATTCAAATAAAAATCACGTTATATAATTAAATATTGTGTTTATTTAGAAAGAACCCTAGTTAAATTTTATCGGTAATTATGGGCATTGTCACATCTGTAAATGCACATAAATTTAGTTTGGAAACATTGCTACATCCGATAACTAGCCGTATTCTTCAGTCTTTAGAATTGGCAGATATTCTAGGGGCAACAGTATTAGAAGTAAGATTATTTCTAAATACTGACCGTGTGATGATATATAAATTTCATCCGGATGGTAGTGGTCAAGTAATAGCAGAAGCCCTGGAAGAAAATCGTTTACCATCATTATTAGGATTACATTTTCCAGCCGATGATATTCCAGCCGATGCTAGGGAACTATTAACGAAAACTAGAGTGTGATCGATTGTTAATGTTAAAAATCAAACAATAGGTCAAAGTTTTTTACATGATTTGAAAACAGATCAAATAATACCAGATGATATTCAGTATAGTAATATAACACCCTGTCGTCATCTTGAATATTTAAACACAATGGGGGTACAGTCTTCTTTAGTAGTGCCAATTCTGCAAAATGATCAACTTTGGGGACTGTTGGTATCCCATCATTCCGAAGCATTATCAATGGATATATCGCAACTACAAGCAGTCCAGATGGTAGTGGATCAATTAGCGGTGGCGATCGCCCAGTCTACGTTACTAGCCCATACTCGGGAAAAAGCTAAATGCGAAGAAAAAATTAATTATATTGCTCAATTATTGCGATCGAAAACAATAATTAATTTACAAACAGCCTTAGAAGAAACAGTTAATGCGTTGGCAGGAATTGGTGGTCGGCTTTATATTCAGCCTACAGCCTTTGAAGTGCAAAACAATCCTGTTGGACATTTAGTAAAATTTCCAGAAAAAATCGCAGAAAATATACAGATATATACCTGTGGAATCCAACCGATAATGTCTGAACAAACTATAATTGAACATTTAGAACAATCCATAGTTTGGCAACAATATTTTAAATCGGGTCAATCTAATATTTGTCCAATTAATGATTTATATCAAATACCTAGTTTAGAAACACTTTACCCAACATTCCGATCTACAAATATTCGCAGTATTTTAATATTAACCCTGCGTTATGGAGACAGAAAATTAGGTTATTTAACTATTTTTCGTCAATAAATAGAAACCGAAACATTATTGCCATTGAGCATAACACACAGTAAATTTTACCACGTCGTCACGGTAAAATTACAATTCGCACATCAATGGCAGAAAGCAATATGTCAGCCCTTGCTAATATAAATACCTCCGCATATTATCCAAGGATAGTAATTAGTATTACTGACAATGGCTGTGGCATACCTGAAGACATACAAACCCGGATATTTGACCCATTTGTTACTACTAAACCTGTCGGAAAAGGAACCGGTTTAGGCTTATCTATAAGTTATGAAATTGTAGTCAATAAACATCAGGGTAATTTTAAATGTAAATCGGTATTAGGGGAAGGCACAGAATTTTTGCTGGAAATACCGATAAAACAGTCTTAATAGTCAAGTCTTAATAGTCATGTCTTAGTAGTCAAATATCCACTTATATAACATTTCGTTGTTTGGCTAACTCTGTGGCAAACTGTAATGCTGCCTTCATACTAGCAGCGTCGGCAATACCTTGGCCAGCAATATCAAAAGCAGTACCATGATCTGGAGATGTCCGAATAAATGGTAAACCAATGGTAGTATTAACTGCTCGATCGAAAGCCATTAATTTAACAGGTATTAAACCCTGATCATGATATAATGCTAAATAACCATCAGCAGCATTATTACTGGAATTAAACCAAGCTTGACCGGGTTTTACCCACATAGTATCTGGGGGAATCGGCCCGATAAGAGTTACATCAGCATTGCGATCGCTTTCTGCTTTTATCCAAGGAATTAACCAATCTTTTTCTTCCCTGCCTAATTGTCCATTTTCCCCACTATGGGGATTTAAACCAGCAATCACTATTTTAGGTTTATTTATGCCAAAATCCTGTTGCAAACATTCCACTAATAAACCTAATTTTATTGTTAATAATTCCGGCGTTAAAGTGTTAGATACTTGATTAAGGGGAATATGTGTAGTAGCTAGTAAAGTCCGTAAAGTCCAACCCGTATGGGGCGATCGAGCTACAAATAACATCCCAAAACGCTTTACACCTGCTTTTTCTGCCAGTAATTCTGTTTGTCCTGGATAAGCATGGCCAGCAGATTGCCAACCAGCCTTAGAAATCGGTCCGGTAACAATACCTTGAAACTTGCCAGCCAGAGTCAGGGCGATCGCCTTTTCCATATAACTAAAACTAGTTGCACCACTCGCCCTATTTCCTATCCCCACCATAATTTCTGCTGTAGGTGGTATATCCAAAATATCTAAACTATCTGGATGTGCCAATATTTCCCCAATATTTTTACCAGAAAATTTTAGCCCTTGTTCACAGCGACAATAAGTTTCCTGCAATACCTGACGACTACCAATAACTGTTAACTGACAATTATTTCTTATCTGAGCATCTGCCAGGGCCTTTAAAACCACCTCCGGCCCTATTCCTGCCGGATCTCCTATAGTAACGACTAAACGAGCATCATTAGAACTAGACATACTTATCCTTAATAAAAATCAAAGAATTGTAATTATTGCTGATAAAATACTCAGGACAGGCTGAAAAATTTCTTCGGAAATACAGCCTGAACTGGAATATAAAATTAATCAATTTCAATAGCGATCGCAAAGGAGAACCAAAAATGAACGCTGAATTATTCAATGCCATATTCTTGTGCATCACCCTAACACTTTTAGGACTATCCGCAGGATTTCTTTTACTAAAAATTCAAGGTGCCAAGTAATTAGTCCAGAGTAGGGGCAGGGGGGCAGGGGGGAAAGCTGTCTCTTAT
>CAWUOF010000540.1:0-3209 GCA_963923765.1 uncultured bacterium
GATGTAGAGAGGTCTCGTGGGCTCGGAGATGTGTATAAGAGACAGGATAAGAGATCGCCCACAGCACCTAATTTAATGCCAAAAAATAAAATAATTATTAAGATTATGTGGCTGGCTAGTTGAATTTGTCAGATGATAAAAAAATATTATCGGGAAAAAATACTTATGGATGTTATTCCAGCAATTGATTTACTAGAAGGGCGATGTGTACGACTATATCAGGGAGATTATTCGCGATCGCAAACTTTTAACGAAAACCCAGTAGAAGTAGCTAAACAATGGGTAGACGAAGGCGCAACTAGATTGCACGTAGTAGATTTAGATGGGGCAAAATACGGAAAATCCTGTAATTTAAAGTCGATCGCCTCGATCGTCCGTGCTATACCTATTCCGGTTCAAGTTGGCGGCGGTTTACGAAAACGTGATACCATTGCCGAACTACTAGCAACAGGTGTAAAAAGAGCAATTTTAGGTACAATAGCAGTAGAAAATCCCCAACTTGTAGCCCAACTCTGCCAAGAATTTCCGGGTCAAATAGCAGTAGGAATAGATGCTCGTAATGGTAAAGTAGCTACTCGTGGTTGGTTAGAAACTTCAGAAATTTTAGCCACTGAATTAGCTAAACAGATGGTAAATTTAGGAGTTTCAGTAATTATTTACACAGATATTCATCGCGACGGCACCATGCAAGGCCCTAATTTACCCGCATTGCGAGAAATGGCTGATGCTGTTGATATTCCTGTTATAGCTTCGGGTGGTGTAAGTTCTCTGAGTGATTTACTTAGTTTATTAGCTTTAGAAGCATCGGGAATATGTGGCGCGATCGTCGGTAAAGCTATTTATACTGGTGATATATCCCTAAAAGAAGCTATTCGGGCTGTAGGTCCGGGAAGAATACAAGATATTCCCCCAGATTTAGGATTATCTGCTTTAGCATAGAATGTGATAGGATGGGTTAAATCCCATCCTATTTTTAGGTTGTATTTAACCAGAGTAAATCTAATTTTTTTAAAAAACTATTATAATTAAATAAGAATATAAAAAAGGCGGGTTAAAAAATTAATTTTGTTACCAATAGATAACAATCATCAAACCGCCCCAAAATCACCCCTAATGTACAACTTACTAGGTAAATGGTATAACTATGTCTTCAGTTTTTATCGCTATTTTTCTAGTTAGTTTTTTTACATTTTCTGCTTTGGCAGCCATAGCCTATCTTTTTCCAGATAATAACATAAATGATTAAAAGCGGTAGGGTTGTCGCTGAATTGCGATCGCCCGCCGCTTTTTCCCATAACTAAATATTACTATTGCCTAGATTACTATTGCCTACCAACGGGAAAAGACCCAGGACGAACTGTTAAATTTACAGTCTGGCGATCGCGCTTTACCTCCACAGATAAATTACTACCTACCTGACTATTTTCTACGGCTCGCTGTACACTACTAGCATCTGTTACAGGTTGACCATTAATTTTAGAAATTATATCACCCGCCTTTAAACCAGCTTCCTGTGCTGGAGCATTGGGCATAACTTTCATTACTAAAACTCCTTGATCTTCATTTACCCTCAAACGGATATTTGGGGTATTATTAATTTCCTGTTTGATATCAGGAGTTAACGTCACCATTTGAATTCCCAAATAAGGATGCTGCACCTTACCAGTTTTTACTAATTGATCAGCAATACGCTGTGCTGTATTAATAGGAATAGCAAAACCTAACCCTTGGGCACCTTGAATAATAGCTGTATTCATACCGATAACTTCGCCTTGTTGATTCAATAATGGGCCACCAGAATTACCAGGATTAATTGCCGCATCAGTTTGAATAAAATTAACTCGTTTATCAGGAACACCAATTTGAGAACTAGAGCGCCCTGTAGCACTGATAATACCCATAGTTACAGTATTATCTAAACCCAAAGGATTACCAATAGCGATCGCCCATTCTCCGGGTTTTAACTGTTCCGAATTACCTAAATTTACCGTCGGTAAATTATTCGCATCAATTTTTATCACCGCCACATCTGTGATCGGATCAGTACCCATCACCTTACCTTGAAAACTACGCCCATCTTTTAAAGTGACATTTACCCTATCCGCACCATCCACAACATGAGAATTAGTCAAAATTTGCCCATTAGCACTAATAATAAAACCTGAGCCGCTACCCCTTTCTACTCGTTTAGAAGGTTGTTCCGGCAAGTCCAAACCGCCAAAAAATCTCCGGAAAAAAGGATCATTAAACACATCGGGAACTTGAGAAGTTACGGTGCGAGCAGAATCAATTCTTACCACTGCTGGCCCGACTTTTTCTACTACATTTGTGACAAAATTATTATCTGCACTTATAGGCAATTTTGCTTGTATAGTTGGTGCGATCGTACTTGCAGATGCGTGGGAACTATTAACACCAAATAGCCCATTATCACTAATTAAATATTTTCCTGATAATGTAGTAATTCCCGCACCTAGTAACATTAGGGATAGAGAAACAGTTACTTTTTGCCAAGGTAAATGGCCATTAGATATAATTGGTTTTGGGTGTGCAGAAATCTTATCTAAGTTGTTTGGTTGGGTTTCCATTTTTAGTACCTTTAGCCAAAAAGATTATAATTCAGCATTACTTTTATTTGCTTATATACAGTTTATTTCAGGTTGATAAGGGAAACAATCAAAAAATCATAAATTAACAGACTAGCATGAGTGTTCCCTGTTCCTGGCTGTATGTACTGGCTCGACAATGCCTATCTATTTTAAAATTTAAATATATTGTATGAAGTCTGTATGGCAGAGTTATCACAGTTACATGAAATTTTCCTAGCTTATACCCTTTTTATTTATAATAGCTCTTACAGCCCTAGCCTTGAGTATTGCTGGCTTGCTTCTCGCCTGGGTATAAACCCAAAAAATCGCACCGGGTCTGTCCAGATCTGCCTGGATAATCAAGATGCTGATAAATGTGGCCCTGTGCCTAATCTCAATTTCCTAGAGATTATCAATACATAACAATTTATTAATTAATTTTTAAGTAAGTTTGTTATAATAGGAATTATTATGAGAGGTGAGAATATCAATATTAACAACTGTTACCTAATATATCTAAATTTAGCTATAATTTTTATCCAAAAAAAATTTTTTATAATAAAATAAATTTGTCCCAAATCAACAGAATTTTAACCATGACTAAAACTAGCGAGATTCCTA
>CAWUOF010000541.1:0-3199 GCA_963923765.1 uncultured bacterium
GCTTCCCTGATCGGAAGCAAAAAATTCAACCATAAGTCCAGTCGAAATGCGATGGCAAATTCACTGGATGCCCCATTTGGGGAAATGTTAACTAAAATTAGGCATAGACACGAGGGCAAGCAGTGTGCTGTATCTAGCAGAAGTACAAGTACAAAAAGGTTTCATGGCTAATAAGGCGCAACTCAAACTGCTGGCTTGTCAGCGGACGGATCAGAGTTGGAGTGCCGTGCCTGGTGAAGAACTAATAGGGGCAACTGATGATGTGGCCAATTTTGGTTCTGGGGCGCTAGTGCTGGCGGAGTTAAATAATAATAAACAAGTTCAGCGTTTGGAACAAAGCCGCCAATTGGTAAATATTTTACAAAATTTCTCCAAACAGAAGGAAAACCTAAAAAGAAATGAGGAAGAAATTGAACAGTGGAAACAGTCCCTAACTTATCAAAGTCAGGAACTTAACCGCCGAGAAATGGAAATGGAAGCCGAGCGAGAACAGCTTGAGCAAATGAAAAAGGAAGTAGATCGCCTTGATGCTCAAAGACAGGAAATAGATCACGCTCGCGAAGAATCTCACCGACGCCAAGAAGAACTCGATCGCAAAAGTCAAGAAGTAGAATCAGCTTGGCAACAATTACGCAATGAAATGCAACGACTGGAACAAGAACAAGCCCAGTTGCAGCAATCTTCCGGACTCAATGAGGAACATTCTCGCAATATACAAGAGTTAATCAATCGGTTATCAGGCTCAATTGCACCTACTGAATCTTTGCAAGAACAGGTCAATGCGGCTTTTGAAATAGTTAACTATCAGCAAGAAATACTTAATCAACATTGGAATCAATGGGAACAAAAACGTACTGAAGCTGAACAAATACAAAATGAAGTAAATAATTTAGCTTCCGAACTCCCTAAACGTTGGCAAGAATGGCATCAATACCAGGAAAGCTTAGAACAAAAACGCGCTGATTATAAAGTGCAGCAAAATAGTATAATTATGCTGCAAGAAAAAGCAGAAATATTAAAGCAACAATTGCAAAATCAAGAACAGTTACGATCGATTCTTTCCCAATTAAAAACAACTTCTCCCCATTCAAATAATAATATTAATACTGTACCAGGTTTAGATAATATGCCATTGGAACAGCTACAGGCAAAGGTACAGGAGCTAGAAAGAGAATGGGAAAGTATGTTTAATTTCATTCATGCTCAGGAAGAAGAATTAGCAGAATTAGAACGTAACAGCGATGAGTATAAATTTCTCAATGAAACTATAGAAGGACAACGCTCTAGCTTGATGCAAAAAGAACAAATTTTAAGTCAGCATCAAGTGGTACTCTGGCGGCGTCAAGGTAGAACAATATCCCAGGAATCTGCTAATAATAATGTTGATGTTAGTCCGATTCTTCACCAAATGGAAAACCAAGAACAACAATATACAGAGGAATTGCAAAAGCTAGAAAATTTAATTCAGGAGTTGCAATCAAATATTAATCAGGCCCAAATGACGATGGAAAACGAAGCAAAAGAACAGGAAAATAAACGTAATGAATTAAAACAACAAGAAGAAAATTTAGTAGGTCAAAAAACCTCAATAGCAGAAACTTGGGGAAGGTTAAATATTTATCAAGAAATGCTAGAACCTGTTCAACAACGCTTAAATGAACTACGACAAAAACTAGAAGAAATTGCAGCAGGCTGCCAACAAATTCAAGAGTACGGTAACTATCAATACCAAACTATATCGGAAATGCAGCAAATTATCTCTAGTTTAACTAATGCCTAATCTTGATAATCACCGCCTTAAAATTGCGGTGATTTTTAGTTCAGATAAGTTAATGTGGGGATTTCAGGATAAATATATTTGGTATCGGGTGCATTTTTATATTAGACATCTCCATAAATAGAAGAACTTTTTTTAATCAGAAACAGGGAAAAGAGGTAAGTAATAGACGATTTTTCTACTCAAATTGATTTGAATTTTAATTATGGTTGATGTTGATAATCTTAAACGTGGAAATATTATTTTAATTTTTCCCTGTGACCCTTTTCTTGCTGCCTTTGAGATATAGTCTACCCAAATAGGAGATAATGGAGATTGATCAATCGGTTTTTATAAAATATGACTGCTGCTATTCAAAATACCCCTGGATTGGCTTCTCGTTTAGTTAATGTGTTACTATCTATTAAACCTTTGGCAAAATTGGCCAAAAACCGCGCTCGACAAATGATGATAGATCGAGCCGAAAAAATAGGAGTAGCATGGAGAAAAGAAGTAGAAATATTACGATCGCAAGACTTAGAAACAGAATTAGCTAAAGTCCAAAATCCCCAGTTAAATTACCCAGAATATTACCTTCGATCGTTCCATGCTTATGATAACGGTAATCTAAGTTGGGAAGCAGCAACAGAAGTAGAAGTTGCGGCTTTGGCTGTCCATGCCACTCTTTGGCCAGAAGCCGCAGCTAAGGGAGATGCGAAATTACGTCAAAGTTATCACGACATTCTCAAACCGCAATTATCCATACAACCCCAGGATATTGTAGATATTGGATGTAGTGTAGGGATGAGTAGCTTTGCCCTACAAGAAGTATTTCCCCAAGCTAAGGTAACAGGTGTAGATCTATCACCTTATTTTTTAGCTGTTGCTAATTTAAAATCTCAGCAGCGATCGAGTCAATTTACTTGGGTTCATGCCCCAGCGGAAGCTACTACTCTCCCAGCTAATAGTTATGATTTAGTTTCTGGCTGTCTCCTATTTCACGAATTACCTCAAACAGCAACTAAGCAGATATTTCGTGAAGCCAAACGTCTTTTACGTCCAAATGGTTACATAGCTATTATGGATATGAACCCTCAAGCGGAAGCTTATTTAAAAATGCCACCCTATATTTTAACCCTGCTGAAAAGTACCGAACCTTATTTAGATGAATATTTTGCCCTAAATATTGAGCAGGAATTGATAGATGCAGGTTTTAATAAACCAACTATAACTCGTAATAGTCCTCGCCATCGTACAGTAATTGCTCAAGTACGATAGCTACTATCAGGAAAATTAAGTATTTGAGTACGATCGCTTTTTTCTATTTTCTTGGTTCTTTGTGGTTATATTATTTTAGAGGCGATCGCGTAGATAGGGGCGGGTTTAACCGATAACATAAATAAACCCGCCCCCATCCCATAAGTAAAAACTAGAAAAATAAAC
>CAWUOF010000542.1:0-3198 GCA_963923765.1 uncultured bacterium
ATTTTTGTGGTTAATATTAACTAATTAACCAGTTAAGGAGATGATAATTATGTCTATGAAAACTGGAGAAATTTTAGAACAAATTAAAGCTTTAAATTGGCTAGAAAAAAATGAACTGGTTAAACAAATAGAAGAAGTTTTTAACGTTACTGGTACTAGGCACAACATAAGCAGAGTTAGCGAAATTTTGGATTTTCTTATCACAGAAGAAGTAGCGGAAAATAATAACTTTGATGTAGTAATAATACAAATTCCACCTGATAAAAAAATTAGTACCATGTTAACAGTGCGAAATTTGCTGGAAAAAACTTTAACTTTAAAAGAGTTGAAAACCTTTGTTGAGTCATTACCACAGGTAATCAGACATGATGTTTCTCGCGATGTTGCTGAAGAAATTAAACACCAGTTAGAAACAACAGGTGCAACAGTTTTTTTAGTATAACATCTAATATTAATTATCGCCGTAACCTAATAGGGAAAGCTTACAAACTCTACCAAAACTAAAACGGTGCGTATTAGAGTAATACGCTGCAAGCCCGAAACCTATAGCGGGTAAAAATAAAGCTTTCCTGACTTTTACGGCGATATCCTCACCTAAAAAAATATCAGGAATAAGTGAGGAAAATAAATAACAGCAAATGGTAGTTTATCCCACAAATACCGAAATAGAAAATCTATTTCGAGCCTTTAAAAAATGTAATCTTCCTCGACAAGACTGGAATCACTCGGCCCATTTAACTATTATTTTCCTTGACAAGCCTTAATAATTGGTAGTTGTCGCTGCGCCCTAAATTAAAAAGCTTACATACCCTGATAGGTAAATAAAATCCATAGCTTTTTTACCTTGCGCGGCGTCCTCATTTTATGAGACTAAGCGACAGCTATCTCCACAAATCACTACACTTTTAGGAGATAGTAACTATGAATACAGTCGAACAAGATTTACGTTTAGAAATGCTTAACAGTTTGTTAACTACACCTCACCGGGAGTTAAACAAAGTAGCAGAAATTCATAAACTGATAGTTGAATTAGATCCTATTTTCTACGGTCATTTGGCGGTATGGTATCAGCGTAATGGTGATGTACGCGATCATAAAGAAGTATTTCTTGGTCATTTATTAACTAGCAAACTTACAGAACATCGTGATGCTGGTTTTATCATGTTACAAGAATTTCCCCCTTACCAAGTATCACGAATTGTTGATTTTATGAAGCAACAAATTGGTAAGGTGCCCCGAAGTGCCCGTACTGCGGTAACACGGTATTTGCAAACACGGGAAAAAAATACAGACTTTTTCGATCGCGCTGCACTGCGGGGTAAAAAAGCAATGAAGCATCTTTATGCTACTTTGCATATTAAACCAAATTCCCGTGCTGATGCGGTACTTTTTAAAGATAAACCGCCCGAAGATAGTATCGCTTTTGTATTAAAAAAGCTGGCAAAAACAGCAAATACAACGGAACAAGCCCAGCTAATTGTTGAGTATAATATCCCTTACACAATAGCTATAGGTGCAGTTAATCAATTAACACCAACTGTATTGGTAGCATTGATTAATTCTATGTCGCCTCAAGAGGTAATTAATAACCTGAAATCTCTCCAACAACGCGGCGCAATGAATCACCCAGAGGTGAAAAAATTAATTGACGCTAAACTGGAAGAAGCGACAAAAAGTACCAGGGTATCTGCTTACAAAGCGCGAGTTGCTGCTGATGTTGCTCAACTTGATGAAACAACTACCGCTAAACTTGAAAAAGTAACAAATGAACAGGTAAAAAGTAAGGGTACAATTGTTAAACCTACTGCCTTGTTTGTTGATAAATCTGGCTCTATGACCAGTGCGATCGAAATAGGTAAACGTCTAGCAGCTTTAATCTCCGGAATTACTACTGCTGATTTGTTTGTTTATGCCTTCGATACTATGCCTTATGGCATTCAAGCCCAAGGTAAGGAATTAAGCGACTGGGAACGGGCTTTTCAACACATTCGCGCCGATGGCGGTACCAGTTGTGGCTGTGCTTTAGAAGCCATGCGACGCAAAAAGCAAGTAGTTGAACAAATCATTTTAGTAACTGATGAAGGCGAAAACGCCGTGCCTTATTTTGCTGATGTTTATACTACTTACTGTCGCGAATTAGCAGTAATGCCTACAGTCGTTATTGTTAAGGTAGCCGGTGCAAGTAATTGGTTAGAACATCAACTGAAACAAAAGCAAATTCCATTGGAAACATTTAGTTTTACAGGTGACTACTACTCTTTGCCTAATTTAGTACCATTAATGACTCGTCCATCGCGGTTAGATTTGTTAATGGAAATTATGGAGACTGTTTTACCTGTGAGGAATGATAAGTAAACCAGTAAAAGCCGGGTTTTTATGATAAATATCGGGTTGAAACTAAATATCTACGATTCAAACCGGTTTCTATTACTTTGTGCTTAAGTTCTGGATTTATAGGGCGAGTATTGCTTGCCCTGTTTTTTACTTGTTTTTACAACAATTTCTCACATATTCCTGAAAACTTGTAGATAACTTAAACAAGATTTTTGAAGTGAAGTAGCAACTGTCTTGAATGTCAAGCGATCGCTTTTTAAGGAACTTTAATAAATTCCATACCAACTTGGTTAAAATGATCATCTCCTGTTAACACTAAACTAATTTCTAATTCCTTCATAACGACCATTGAGGATAAATCTGTAAACGAAATTAACGGTTTATCTGCATACTTAAGACGCATTTTACAGGTAGCTTCAAATCTATCAGCCGTTATAAAAATAATTTTCCTGCTCTATCCCACCAATAAAATCAGCAAGGGGATCATTTAAGATATTGCTATTTGCTAATATCTCATCAGAATTGATTGCTGTATCATTATAATTTTTTTCTGGAGCATTAGGGGTAATATTAAAAGGTTTTTTGACATTAACTAAAGGATTAAATTGGTTAATATCAGGAATATTAGAAGAATAAATTTGTTCCATTAACTGTTGTAGTAACCATTGTTTATCTTCAAGGGATAAATGGTTAAGTTTTTCGGCAAATTCACGGACTTCTAAAGATAGCATAATGACTTACCACAAATATTTATAAATTTCCACTATTATAGCATTTTTTCTCAAGTCAGGCAACATCAATCTTAACTAGATTTTAATCCCTCTCTCAGATATCTGTCTCTTATACACATCTGACGCTGCCGAC
>CAWUOF010000543.1:0-3194 GCA_963923765.1 uncultured bacterium
GTCTCGTGGGCTCGGAGATGTGTATAAGAGACAGATGTATAACCCCTATAAATGGGAATTTCGATACAAAACTCGGTACCTTTGCCTAATTCAGAATTACAGGTAATAGTACCACCATGTTTTTCTACAATAATTTGATAACTAATAGATAATCCTAAACCAGTACCTTTACCTACAGGTTTTGTGGTAAAAAATGGATCGAATAATCTATTAATCACTTGGGGTTCTATACCTGGTCCATTATCAGCAATTTTAATGAATACCCGATCGCTATTACAGGTGGTAGTAATAGCGATAGTAGGTAATTTATCATTAATAAAACAACTTACTTCTTGACTACTTTCCAAGGCATCAATACCATTAGCAATGATATTCATAAATACTTGGTTTAATTGTCCAGCAAAACATTCTATTTTAGGTAATTTCCCATAGTTTTTCACTATGTTAATTCCCTTACTTCCTGCTTTTGCCTTGAAGCGATTTTGTAAAATTAGCAACGTGCTATCTATTCCTTCATGGATATCTACCGGCTTCATTTCCGCTTCATCTAAGCGAGAAAAAGTGCGTAAAGAAAGAACTATTTCCCGAATGCGATCGGCTCCTATTTTCATGGAAGTTACCAATTTTGGTAAATCTTCCATCAAAAAATCTAAATCGATCGCTTCAATTTCCTGCTGAATAGGTGCTACAGGTTCTGGATAATATGCACCATACAATTTTACCAAATCTAGCAAATCTTGTATATATTCACTAGCCGGTGATAAATTCCCATAAATAAAGCTAATGGGGTTATTAATTTCGTGAGCAACACCCGCCACTAACTGACCGAGACTAGACATTTTTTCGGTTTGAATTAATTGGGTTTGAGTTTCTTGTAACTTATATAGAGTTTGCTCTAATTCTTGGGCTTGGGTACGAAAACGAGCTTCTGACTCACGCAAGGCATTTTCTGACTGTTTGCGATCGGTAATATCCTCAGCAATACTTAATATATATTGCGGTTGACCTTTCTCATCGAAAATCGGAATATTTTTTGTATGTAATATCCGACTTCCTCTATGTTTAGTTTGTCTAAAAACTTCTGGTATATCAACTAATTGTTTAGTAATTAAAGATTCTCGATCTTTGCTGATGCAAAATTCGGCTTCTATGGCTGGAAATAAATCATAATCTGTTTTGCCGATCGCCTCTTCTTTGGTATAGCCAAATAATTCTTCACTAGCTTTATTCCAAAATACAAACTGTAAATCTTGAATATCTTTAGTAAAAACTCCTACTGGGAGATTTTCTAATACAGAATTTAAAAATCTTTGGGTATTACGAATTTCTTCTTCTGCCTGTTTGCGATCGGTAATATCCATAATTAGCCCATCCCAAACAATATCACCATTTTCCTGTAACTCAGGTCGAGAAGCGCATTGAATCCACTTAATTTTACCCCCAGGAGTGATTAATCTTCCTTGCCAATGCCAAGGCTGTAAAGTTGCGGCAGAAATATCTACAGATCTATGAAAATTTTCTTGCTCATCTGGGTGAATCATTTCCATAGGTAAAGTTGGATTAGCATAAATTTCTTCTGGGGTTAATTCATAGATTTCTCGACAACTGGAACTAACAAATGGCCAACCTACAGAGCCATCTTTTCGCCGCAAAAATCGATAAATCATTCCTGGTACATTAGCCGCTAATTTTTGAAATTTAATTTCGCTTTGTCGTAAAGCTTCTTCTGTATGGCGACGATCGATATTGAGAGCGATCGCATCTGCTACTGATGCTAAAACTGTTAAGGCTGTTTCTGACAGAGGCTTGTCAGTAAACATCGCCATTACCCCAATTAAGCGATTTTCCACTAATAAAGGATAGCCAATAAAGGACATCATGCTAGATTTGCCTATCCCTTGGCTGTTATTTATTTCATTATTAATTATCTTGATTTTCTTTTCCTCTGCGATCGCGGCAATTGTTTGCATATCTAAATTCATGCGATCGCGATCGTATATTCCTGCCCATGCCTGCAACTCTAACAAATTTTCTGTTTCGTTTACCGTCCATATTCGGGTTAATCCCACATTATTTAGGTGTTTAACGATCGCCTCCATACACCATTGTAAATGCTGTTGCAAAGGTACTTTTTCTGTAAATGCAATACGGGAATCTGCCTGTAATGCTTCTAAACGGGCCTGCTCTACCAGGGCTGCTTCTGCTCGCTTTCTTTCCGTAATATCACGGATAATCACCATAATCTGTTTACCCAGTAAAGGTAATAACCGCGCTTCATAGTTTTTTATTTCATTAGTAATAGGTAAAACATATTCGATCGTTACTAAACTTTTAGTTTCATTTACCTTTTGAATACTATTATCAAACTGACTTCCTACTGCCTCTGGTACAACATCTTGTATTTTTTTTCCTACCAAGTTTGAGGGCGGCATATCTAAGGAGGATAACTGGCCCGTGTGATAATCTAAAATCGTTCCATCCCCATCTATTCTAAAGAAAATATCTGGAAATGCTTGGAAAATTGCTTTTAATTCTGAAGTTGTTTGTCGTAATTTTTGTTCTGCCTGAGTGCGGGCGGTAATATCCCGCAGGGAAGCAATAAAAGCCATTTTTCCATCCCATTCTGTTTCTACTATTCGCATTTCTGCGATCGCCTTTTCGCCCCCTATACGTATTACATTAACTTGTGTCTGTACTACACGAATATCTACTACTGTTTTTTCCCTATCACCATAAATAATATCCGTTTCCATTTCGCTGGCGGTTCTTTCTGTTACTAGCGCACCAAAAAATTCTTTTCCTAAAAGTTCTTCAGCTTTACAATTAAACAAAGCCGCCGCCGCCGGATTTACTAAACGAACTATTCCTTTATTATCAACTATAATAATACTATCTGCTAGTTTTGCTAATACGTTATGAAAGCGACTTTCACTCGCTTGTAATTCTTTGATTTTTTCTTGTAAATATATCCTTAATTGTTGTTTTTCCAAGACTTGACGAATTGAGCCTAATAATTCTCCTGTATTTATATAGGATCCTCTTACTACTTCATAGGCAAGCTTTTTTTCATTGGCTTGTCTGCACCAAGTTACATCAACTCTTACATCTGAATCTGGAACAAACATTTTTTTCTCCTGCTTATTTGTTTATTGGCTGTCTCTTATACACATCTGACGCTGCCGACGATACTCCTT
>CAWUOF010000544.1:0-3184 GCA_963923765.1 uncultured bacterium
GTAATAACTTCGATAGCATCAGCAGCTTGTTTAAGAGGTGCAATTTCACGGTTACTATCTTTGCGATCGCGTTCTTCGATAGTTAATTGTAACTCTTCCAAGCTAATATTTTTTGCCCCTTGATTTTGCAAATCTAATTGGCGGCGTTTAGCTCTTTCGGCAACTGAAGCGGTTAAGAAAATTTTTAATTCAGCATCAGGAAAAACATGAGTACCTATATCTCTTCCTTCAGCAACTAAACCACCTTTTTTGCCATAAGCTTGCTGTTGTTTAAGTAAAGCTTGTCTAACAAAAGGTTGGGCGGCTATAGTAGAAACCTGCGCTGTTACATCCAGGCTACGAATTTCTTGGGTGACATCCTGACCATTAATTAAAATTCGTTGCTGGAAATTGAGATTATTAACTGCATCATCAGGCAACAAATTAAAATTAATTGTACATTGACTAACTACTTCAGCAACGGCAACATGATCAGCAGGGGAAATACCAGAATTTAAAACTAGCCAGGTGACAGATCGATACATAGCACCTGTATCTAAATATTGTAAGCCTAAGATTCGCGCTACTTCGCGAGCAACAGTAGATTTGCCGGCTCCTGCTGGGCCGTCAATTGCGATAATGGGTTGACGATTTTGTAAAAGCAAATTATCAATCAGACGAGTAGAGCCAACACGAGCAGCGATCGCTAATAGTCCCTCATCTGCCAGATGATCTAAAGGGGTCAATGTATCAGGATTAACAAGTTCAATGTATTCTATTTGGACATCAGGCTCAGTAGCCAATTCTTTTTTCACAGCTTCAATAATACTGGTGTGGGATTTTTCTCCAGTGATAAAAGCCATCCTACCTTTTTGTAAGCTGCGATACAATACCGCCGCAGTTTCTTTTTGTTGAGGTGTTAAATACTTATTACGAGAACTATAAGCCAGACCCGAAGTTTCTCGTACAGTAGGGCAACAAATTATTTCTACAGGTAGATTTAGATCTGTGACCAAACGTTTAATGATTGCTACCTGTTGAGCATCTTTAGCGCCAAAATAGGCGGCTGTGGGCTGTACCACATTGAGTAACTTAATTACAATAGTTGCCACACCTTGAAAATGGCCGGGGCGAAATTGGCCACACATCAGGGACACCATCTCAGCCGGGGGCACAACCTGGGTAAGAGAGTCTAGCCCAGAGGAGTTAATTTCCTGGGGTGAAGATGATGTTAAAGGTTTTATACCCATTTCTAGGGGTGTGGGAGCAAAAACCACATCTGCACCAGCATCGGCACAGAGTTGTAGATCTTGGGACAAAGTGCGGGGATATTTTTGTAAATCCTCTTGCGGGCCAAATTGCAGAGGATTAACAAATATACTGACGACGACGATATGGCGATCGCGTCTAGCTTGTTGAATTAAGCTCAAATGCCCCTGATGTAATGCTCCCATAGTGGGAACCAAGCCGATATCGGCCAGATGTAAGTTTAAGGAAGCGTTGCGCTGACGATGAGAATTTAAATAACAGCGCAACCCATCAATAGTAGTTACAAGTAGCAAATTATCCTCCTCAAAAAATCGCGATAAGATAGCTACTTTACTGTTGATTGCTTAAAACTTCCAGCCGGACAGGAGCCACACCAGTTTGAATCATACCTATTAGCTGGGCGGCACGAAAAGATAGGTCAATAATTCTGCCTCCGGCATAAGGGCCACGATCGTTAATTCGCACCACGACCGATCGACCATTATCCATATTAGTAACTCGAACTTTAGTACCAAAAGGCAAATTAGGGTGAGCGGCAGTTAAGTCATTGGCATTAAAAACTTCGCCACTAGCACTGTAATTACCATCAAAACCGGGGCCATACCAAGAAGCCCAGCCATCCATCCGCAATACAACCGGCCCAAAAGCAATATTTTGCGGTTTTGGTTGTTCTAATCCTTGAATTGTATTTAAAGGTGCAGCATCACCGAGAGTGCGCCGTAGGCGATTAGTAGCTTGGAGAGCATCTTGTTGGAGATTATTAGTAGTACGGGCTAAAAATGTTTGGGAATTAATTTCTACTAGATTTTCGCCATTCACTGTGATGATGTAGCGATCGCGGCCACCAGGAATAGCGCTAACCTCGATTTTATTGGCATCCACATTATCCCGATAGAGTTGATTCAGCTTGGCACTAATTACACTTGCCCGCCAAACCGGATCTTTTTGATTTTGATCTGTATTAACAGTTACCGATGCAGGTAAATTTTGATAATTTTGGCGTCTGGAAACTTTGTTAAGAGGAATTTTTTGGGAAAAAACATTATTATTCCTCTGATCAAACACAACTTGATTTTCTCCTACCTTATTTTTTTGAGGAGAACTATTGTTATTAGCATCACCAATTAACATTAGCACAGGAATATTGCGAACATAGATTGTAGCTGCTGGTTTTCCTTGCCAATCATGGGGATAGATTTTGGCGATCGATTCTTCTAATTGGGAATCGCATTTTTCTGTTAATTTTCCTGTTAAATTTTGGCAGGCTTGATATTCTCCTACCTTTGACACCTCACGACGTTGTTGATAATTCGGGGTAACTGGAAGTTGCGAAGCAACTTGTTTAGCTGAGGACAAATCCTGAGCTTGAAGCAACCATTCGGATGTTGCTTCTCCCTGAGTTTGCTGGGCGCTACTCGAAGGCATAGTTACCAGAGTTGTACCCAATAAAACTACAGTAGTCCAATAAATTGTTTGTTTCATAACGCCATTTGTGAAGAGCACTTAGAAATCGAGTTCAAATTGCATAGTGTTGCCAAAAGACAATTAAATTCACCTGTTATTTTTTACTCGCTTCCTGTTCACCTTTGGTTCTGGAACTTACACAGACTAACACGAAGTTTTGCATTTGGGGATCATTTGTCCACCTTAATTTTTAGAAATCATCCAAATTTTTACCTAAGCGATCCCCGCCAATATCTTATCGAGTAAGGCTTTCAAGATTTTGAAAAATTTTTCTAATTTTTCTTAAAATTTATATTCTTTGGTAATCGAATAATTAAAAATAAAGAAAAAACGGGTAATAAAAGACCCAAAAAAATCCCGAAAAATTTTTTCAGGGCGATCGCAACGGGGATCAACACCCGAAAATTAAAATCAAGGGGTAAAATACATCCTGCAAAGAAAAGCAAGAGCAGCATAGCAATGGACTATAGAG
>CAWUOF010000545.1:0-3184 GCA_963923765.1 uncultured bacterium
CTTATGAGTGCTTTATGTATTTTTCAAGGTTCCCGGTAGTTGTTTTTCTACCGTTGTTACTACCTTAAGGGATTTTTTAAGTTTTGTAAAGATGTTTGTAAACTTTTTTTACGAAATGTTACTTATGTAAAGAATAAGTAAAACTTATTTTATAAAAAATCACTTTTTTAAGGTGTTTTAGGGTAATTTTTGATGAATTAAGCCAAAATATATATACATACTCTTATTTTTGAAATTTATGTCACGCTTAGTTACTTATAGTCCTGCTTATACCTTAGTTCCTACCTATCAATGTTTTAATCGGTGTAGCTACTGTAACTTTCGGACCGATCGCGATCAGAGTCCCTGGCTAGAAATTACTGAGGCAGAAAAAATACTAAAATCCTTATCAAATCAAGGTGTTATCGAAATATTGATACTTGCCGGGGAAGTACATCCCGACAGCCCCCAGCGATCGCACTGGTTTAAGCGCATTTATGATTTATGTAAACTAGCAATTTCTTTAGGCTTTCTGCCCCATACCAATGTCGGCCCACTCAGTTATACAGAAATGGCGCAATTAAAAACAGTTAACGTATCAATGGGGTTAATGTTGGAACAAATATCACCCCAATTATTGTTAACAGTGCATCGCCACGCCCCAAGTAAAATACCCGAAGTGCGTTTACAACAATTAGAATGGGCGGGAAAATTGCAGATACCTTTTACTACTGGTTTATTACTAGGTATTGGCGAAACACCGATCGACTGGCAAGAAACCTTAGAAGCGATCGCCAAAATTCAGCAAATTTGGGGTCATATTCAAGAAGTTATCCTGCAACCTCACAGCCCCGGAAATCAACAAACCTTAAATTTTCCAGCTTTCGATCCCTATCAACTACCAAAAGTCATAAACTTAGCACGTCAAATTTTACCGCCCGATATCACCCTGCAAATTCCACCCAATTTAATTAAAGATCCTCAATGGTTACTGGCTTGCTTAGAAGCAGGTGCCAGAGATTTAGGAGGAATTGGCCCAAAAGATGAGGTTAACCCCAGCTATCCCCATTTTCCTGTGGCAGAATTAACTAATATATTAAAGACAGAGGGATGGGAACTAATACCACGATTGCCCATTTATCCTCAATATGACCACTGGCTACCCCAGGAATTAAAAATCCTAGTCGATCGCCACCGAAATTTGGTCTTAAAATGTCCCGTCTAAAAAAATTTTAGAATTTTTAGGAAATATTTTTATTTTAGCTAGTTTAATTTTCCAATCTGATATAATATTAAATTGTGGTTACGGCGGCATAGCCAAGTGGTAAGGCAGAGGTCTGCAAAACCTTTATCCCCCAGTTCGAATCTGGGTGCCGCCTTTATAATCTTATATACAGCACAAAATAAATAGACTGCTTTTCATCAGTCGGAGATTTAAATCTGCCCGCAAATTTTTACATTTTTTCTAAAGGTTTATTTTAAAATGAAACAAAAACCTTTGCTGTGCTGTCTTAGCTGTTGTGGAAATATGTACAAAACCTATAAATAATAGTATAGTTCAAAAATTCTTTTTTTATAATTTTATATTATACCTCTGCTATAGTTTTAAACAATAAAAATTATTACAGTTTATTTAAAAAAACTATAATAATTACAATTATAACCAAAAAATGATTAAATATAATTACAAGTAAAGAATTAATTCCTAAAAAATGCCAATGGAATCTATTAATATTATCCCTGAAGAACCTAACCATATATTGCTAAATTTTTTGCCACCAGACGCTAAATTAATTTTAGATTTTGGTTGCGGAGATGGCAGTTTAGGCAAACAATACAAACAAATTAACCCTCATGGAAAATATATCGGCATAGAAACCGATCGAGACTTAGTTAAAAATGCTGCCCAATTCCTAGATGGAGTAATTTATACTAACTCTCCCCAACTTGATGAATTTTCTCTAAATATTAATCCTCAAACAGTTGATTGTATAATTTATCAAGAAAATTTTGCCCAAATTCGTAACAGTGAAGAATTACTTCAAAAACAAGTATCTTGGCTAAAAGAAAACGGACAATTAATTGCCTGTATTCCTAATGTGCAGCATTGGCAGAGAATTTTAAAACTAATGCAAGGCAAATGGGAAGCTACAGGAGAAAACCAGGTAGATGCTTTGAGGTTTTTTACTTTGACAAGTATTAAAAATATGTTTACTAGGCTAGGTTTATATATTTTTGATATTCAAAGACGCGGTAGACATGAACAAAAAGATTTTGAAGAATTTCAGCAGGTTTTTGCACCAACTTTAGCTAATATGGGAATAGATGCAAATAAATTTGCTAAAGACACTTGGGCTTATCAGTATATAGTCCGATCGACCAAAACAGCAAAACCGCCTC
The DNA here is from genome assembly GCA_963923765.1 of uncultured bacterium. Taxonomy (GTDB): domain Bacteria; phylum Cyanobacteriota; class Cyanobacteriia; order Cyanobacteriales; family CAWUOF01; genus CAWUOF01. The sequence goes on from CAWUOF010000545.1 coordinate 2,380, forward strand.
GATCGCTATTTATTACTACTTTAATTCGATCGCCATCAGGACGCGATCGAGTGCGAATTTTAGACCCCGATCGCTTCAGTTCCACAATTCCTGGAGTTCGCACTTTTGCATCACAAAAACCCATTGATTTAACTACCCCCTTAGCCAAGGAAGAAAAAGTATTTATTTGGCAAGCAGCTATTCTCGGATATCCCCAAGATCTTCCCGCCCTCAAAACCTTACTAAAACAAGATTATCTTATGGTTGCAGAATTTGACGACGATCCTCTCCATCGTCCCGAATACGAACAAAATAAATTTTTAAGTTTTCGGGGTTGTCATTGTGTACAAACTACTAACGAAACTTTAGCAAAATATCTGCGAGAACTTAATCCTAATGTAGCCGTTTTTCCCAATCAACTTACCTATTTACCAGCACCACGCATTTACAATAATGATGATTATATCACTTTATTTTTTGGTGCTTTACTACGGGAAAAAGAATGGCCATCAATTATGCCAGCTATTAATCGAATACTGAACAGTTATAAAGATAAAGTGCGGGTAAAAGTCATTCACGATCGCCTATTTTTTGATGCCTTAGAAACAGCAAACAAAGAATTTACCCCCTTTTGCCCCTTAGAACAATATGAAGCAATTATGCATTCTAGTGATATTGGTATTTTACCATTATTACCTACCCGCTACAATAGCATGAAATCCGATTTAAAATTCATTCAATGTGCAGGGCATGGAGTAGCAGTTTTAGCTAGTCCTACCATGTATGAAAATTCTATTGTAGAAGGGGAAACAGGTTTACTTTATCG
>CAWUOF010000546.1:0-3178 GCA_963923765.1 uncultured bacterium
GAGAGGTCTCGTGGGCTCGGAGATGTGTATAAGAGACAGCAAAAAATGTTATCTTTATAAGAGAGAAAATTCTTTAGATCAGGAACTTGCTGATTTAAGTTCTACTTTAAATACGCCTAATTCTGTGAAATGGTTTTTATTATTTGCTACTAAAAGAAAATGGCGTGAAAATTCTCGTTTAGAAGATATTGAAGGGGGGTTAGATTGGATTAGAAATAATTTTAAACAGGAGGGGATTACTTCTTTAGCGATTCCGGCTTTAGGGTGTGGATTAGGTAAATTAAGTTGGTTAGATTTAGGCCCTTTAATGTGTCGTTATTTACATAATTTAGGTATTAATGTAGCGATTTATTTACCCCGTGAAATTGATATTGATAAAAAATATCTGACGAGTGAATATTTACTTAAAGGAGTGTGATGGTACACTTAATTTATTATGCTATAGCATTTTTATCAATTATGAGGTACATTTCAATATAACCCCCCCTTATTAAAGCTTACGGTGTACACACAAGTCGATGTAAACTAGGAAGAGAATGAAGGTGAGGAGAAAAAACAGATGACAAACCCAATTTTAATTCATGCACAAGAATTGAAGGGAAAAAAATTCGGAGACCCAAGACTGGTAAAAAGGAGGCGAAATTATACTCAGCAATAGAAACACATAAAACAGTAAATATACGTAAAATAAGTAAAAATAGAGCAGAGCAAGTGGGATTTTACCGATTTTTACAAAATAAAAATGTGACAATAGGCGAGTTAACCAGTGGGTTAGGAAGCACTTGCGCTTTAAATAGATCTGTTGCAAAAGTAGGTGGATTCATAAATCCACCTACGAATTAATAGGAGTTTCAAGGATTTTCAAAGATTTTCGCAAGAAGTCTCTTCCTTCAGGGCTGGAAACTCTCTCTGGGTAGGGATGTGAGTACACCGTATCCCTTATTAAAGCTAGGGAGGATGCAATTTAAAAGTTATTAGAAACAGGAACATTTTAGTTAGGTTCCAATGTTTCAAGAATAACTGAAAATAATGAAATTATAGGGTTAATTCCAGTTGATTTAACAAACCTTCAACATAATTTAAGGCACTACTAATAGTAGCAGGATTTTCTATGTCTACATCCACATAACGACGTAAAGCTTCTACTTGATTCATACTACCACCAGCAGCAAGTAATTCTAAATATCCAGGGATAAAATCTTTACCTGTTTGTAGATATTTTTGATAGCAAGCCAAGCTAACGATATTAGATGCGGTGTATTGATAGCAATAGAATGGTTTAAAGAAAATGTGACCAATGCGTGCCCAATCATATTGATGTTCATCTAGTAATTCTACCGCATCGCCGCAGAGATTTTGATAAAGTTCCATCCACTTTTCATTTACCCATTTGCGATCGAAACTACCCTGGGCTGCTTTTTCGTGAATTGCTAATTCTAAACGGCTAATGGTACTTTGACGGAATAGTAAATTTAGTTGATCTTCTAGTTGTCTAGTTAGTAAAGCTTTACTGAGATTTTTATCTCCTTGGGCATTTTTCAGCAAATAATCTAATAGCAACAATTCGTTAAAAGTAGAGGCAATTTCTGCCAATACCATTGGCGGGTTACTATTAAAATAGGATTGTATATTATCAATCCAAACAAAATGTAAAGCGTGACCCATTTCATGGGCAAGAGTAAACAAGGAGTTATAATCTTCCGTATAGGAAAGCAATAAATAACTATGCTTACCATGAGAATAAGCACAAAAAGCACCGCCTCGTTTACCGGGTCTAACTTTTGCATCTACCCAATTTTTGAGGAAAAACTCTTCCGCACGATGGGCATAGTTAATATCAAATTGCTCTAGGGCAGATAGGAGGGTTTTTACTCCAGTTTTATAGTCGATCGCGGGGATATTTTGATTACTGGAACTCCAGGGGGCATATATATCACAAATCCGGATTTTTTCCCCTAACGCTTTGCCTTTTAGTTGATAGTATCTTTGAAATAAATCAAAGCGGCTACCAGTTCCTTGCATAATTGCTTGAAAAACGGGTTCCGAAACTTCATCTATTAGCAATTGTTTGTGTAGTGTAGAGGGATAATTTCGCATTTGGTTTTCAATGCGATGGTCTTGGGCTATGGTGTTGAGTATATAGCCATAAAGTAGGTTATGTTGTTGTAAGATTTTGCGGATGGAACAATAGGAGTTATAACGTACATCTCCATTGGGATTAAATGCTAATGCTGATAATTCGGCTTCTGTGGAGGCTGTTTTACCATCAGGGGTGGTAACGCTTTCGTATTCTTGTTCCCCTAAATGTAGCGATCGCAACTGAATAAAGGCTTGTCTTCCGGTTAAATTATCTTGATTGCGAGTTTGTTCTACTTCTTCGCTGAGTTTATGGGGGCGAAATTCTGCAATGCGTTGGAGATAATGACTGTAATTAGCGAGAATTTTAGCTGATTGTAATTCGGTAAATTTTTCAGTATCTAGCTGTTTTAGTTCTAAATCAAAAAATAGTAATTGATTTTCTATATCGGTCAGAATTTGCAGGACTTTATCGAGAAATATTTTGGCTTCGATGTTGCGAGTATCTGCCGAGAAAATTAGGGAAGGGAAACTATAGAGATAACCAGCTTTTTGATTAATTTCTTCTAGCTTTTGCAAACACAAAGCTATTGTTTCCGGTGCAAGTTCTTTAACTTTACCGCGATATTGTTGGCGAAATTCTGTAGCAGTTTCTTGTAATAATTCTAAATCCTTATTTAGTTGTGGGTCATCAAAGCTTAGATATAGATCTGATAAGTCCCATTCTTGGGGACTATCCAACAGGTTTGGGGTAACTACGTCTGTTTGCAGCAAAGTAAGACTCCTGGAATTAATTGGTTGTTTCATTATATAATATTATAATATTATAAATATATTTGGTGGAGCGATCGATTTTTTTACTATGACAACTTGTAGCGGGTGTTATAAATTTACCCTTGAAATATTGGGGTAAAATATTGTATTTGATTTCAGCTATAATTAATATAATTTGTGTTTATATTTGCATCAGGCGCTAAAGCGCAACAACGTTAGGGGAGTATAATTAATCATATTTTTATCAGGCGCTAAAGCGCAACAACGTTAGGAGAGTATAATTAATCATATTTTTATCAGGCGCTAAAGCGCAACAACGTTAGGAGAG
>CAWUOF010000547.1:0-3173 GCA_963923765.1 uncultured bacterium
AAGCTTATTTAAGATGGATTATTCAAACTATTTGCCTGATTATAACAGGGGGAATACCTATTGTTAGCAGCTATGGATTATTTTTACTAGGTATATGGATACCTGTAGTACCGGCTGTTTCTAGTTTTGTGATATCAGTGATCGCCTTAGCAGGTTATTACACACGCAGTTTACAACGGCAAACCGAAAAAAGATTATTGCAATTTCTGGAAGCCATACCTGTAGCGATCGCTGTTCTCGATGAAAACGGTAAACCTTGCTATGCTAATAATGCTGCACAAGAGTTATTAGGCAAAGAATTTATCCCCGATATTAACCCTGAGCAAATAGCAGAAGTTTATCAAAACTATATTGCTGGTACTAATCAAATATACCCAGTAGAAAACCTCCCAATTATCCGAGCTTTAAAAGGGGAATATTCCACTGCTAATGATATAGAAATTCACCAAGGCGATAAAATTATCCCTATAGAAGCTTGGGGAACACCAATTTATGATGAAGATGGTAATATCAGCTATGCTCTGGTTGCTTTTAAAGATATCACCGATCGCAAAAAATCCGAAGAAGAAAGAGCTAATTTTATTGATGAAATGTTTAAACTTAATTGTGATTTAGAATTAGCCCTAGAAGCCGAATTAGCACTCACCGAAGCTTATGGGCGCTTTGTCCCCCATGAATTTTTACATTTTCTCGGTTATGAAAGTATTATTGAAGCCAAATTAGGGGATAATATTCAATTAGAAATGTCGATATTATTTGCCGATATTCGTAACTTTACGACTGTTTCGGAAATAATGACACCGGAAGATAATTTTAAATTTATTAATGCTTATCTAAGCCGGATGGAACCAGCTATTAATGAACATAATGGTTTTATTGATAAATACATTGGTGATGCGATAATGGCTTTATTTGGTGGTAGTGTAGATGATGCTTTGCAAGCAGCTATTGAAATGTTGCAAAGATTAGCAGAATATAATATCACTAGAGGTCGCCCAGGTCGTCCAGTTATTGATATTGGAATTGGTATTAATACCGGCTTATTAATGTTGGGTACAGTGGGCAGTGAAACTCGCATGAATAATACGGTAATTAGTGATGCGGTTAACTTAGCTTCGCGGATAGAAGGATTAACAAAAAGTTATGGCGTGTCTTTATTAATATCTCATCATACTTTTTGTCGGTTGGAAGATGTCAATAAATATTGTATTCGATTAATCGATCGAGTCAAAGTAAAAGGTAAATCAGAAAAGGTAGTAGTTTATGAAGTATTTGATGCCGATCGCGAAGAAATTCGCACTAAAAAATTAGTTACTAAAACTATATTTGAAAAAGGTATTATACTTTATAATCAAACCAATTTATGCGAAGCTAGAGAATTATTTCAACAATGCCTAGATATTAATCCCGAAGATAAAGTAGCTCAGATTTATTTAAATAGATGTAATTCCACTGGATCTGAAATATCTCTCGAAAACATGATAGAAGATACTTTTTAAATATAGCTAATATAGTAGCAAATGTAGGTTGATTTTCCCTAGTCTCAACCCAAATATTTTTGCAATTATTGGGGCTGGTACTTGTTTAGGTAAAACTTATGGTATTCCTCAAGGTGATAATTATCAAGTTTTTCCGAAGGTGGTCATTTAAACTTTGCTCCTTATGCTTATGATGAAGAAAGCTTGGAGTTATTAGAATATCTTGGAAAAAATGGCACTATTGATATAGAACAGTTAGTTTCTGGTTTGGGTATTGTGAACATTTTCCGATTTTTGTGTGCCAAAGATGACAACAAAAATGCTGATGCTTTTTTAAAAGATTTAGAGCGAGATAAGCAAGCTGAGGCGGTGGCTAAAAGTGGAAAACAAGGTGATGTTATTTGTCAAAAAACGATGGAAATGTTTGCGCTTACGGTGCAGCCGGATATGGCGCTGAGTTTGTTACCTTTTGGTGGGTTGTATATTGCGGGTGGTATTGCAGCTAAAAATGTGGACCTGATGAAAAAGGGTGGATTTATGAAGCAGTTTAAAAATAAAGCACGGGTGGCTTCATTATTAGAAAAAGTGCCTGTGCATATTGTGTTAAATGAGTTGGAAGGCTTGACGGGTGCGGTAATGCGGTTAGTAAAATGTAGTTAAGCTGCATAAAGTTTAAGAAACCGAGTTTGTTTAATCATCCTTCCCAAAAAAACCCGGTTTCTGAGAGTTGTCCCTAATTCCTCAGTACAGGGTTAATATTCCCAATGATGAATCATCAAACAATGTTTGAATCTGATTAATGTTTGTTCTCAGTATGGCTTCAATTTCTGAGGTTGAGCAGTTTCCCCGTCTGATCCAAATTATTTTAGGTGGAAAACCATGTAAGATCAGAAGCTCGTTGTAGTCGCTATCTTTAGTAGCGATCGCAAAACCATTATTTTTTGCATAAACCCATACGTCCCTATCATCTACTTGCGCCAGACCTAAGTTATCTACATGATTTGAATCAGGGAAAATATCTGTCAATCGGTTAACTAATCGAGGAGAAAGATTATGATCGAATAGTAGTTTCATGGCTGAATTATTAAAATTTGTCTTTCTCGATCGGCTGCATAGCTTAAACAAGCTAAAATATCTTCTTGAGTCAGATAAGGAAAATCATCAAGAATTTCTTGGTAAGTCATTCCTGATGCTAGATAAGACAACACATCATAAACAGTAATCCGCATTCCACGAATACAAGGTTTACCACTTCGCTTACCTGGTTCCAGCGTAATTCTTTCGTGATAGTTCATAGTGATTCTTACCTCTCGTTTAAATATCGTTTCTTATTGCGAAGTTTTTTAACCAGGATTCACCAGCTGCTTGACGTAACTTTTCAACTCTCTCAAATCGTTGCTGAATATCGGCATCTAGTTCTTCTTTGTTATCCCAATAGTAGGCTAAGGCGGAATAAATTTGACTCATGCTTAAATAGGGATGTTGAAATTTAATTTCTTAGGGACTCCAGCCAAAAGCTAGATGACCCGAAATTAATTCAATCACTTTCATTGTTGTTCCGGCAATGTAGGAAACGCTGTTTTAATGTAGTTCTATATATTTGTATTGAGTAGCAGTTAAGTTCATTTTGCCTCCTTACTGAATTGAGTAGATTTCTTCAGAGATGACTTATTTCTAAGTCTAACATGAGGAATT
>CAWUOF010000548.1:0-3173 GCA_963923765.1 uncultured bacterium
TTCTAAAATATTCCCCTTGTTCTGCTACTACTTGAGTTAGTATCTGTATATTAGCTGTATTTTGAGCTATTTGTTTATCATGCAATAGGCTTTGCTCTGTTAATGCTCTAAGTATGGCTAAAATTTCTTGTGTTTCTTGACTCATATCTTTAAATTTTGATGTAATGGTTATTGGGCAGCATAGAGAATGGTTTATAACTATTATAACTAATACAAGTATCTTGATAAAAATACCTAATTAGTTATTTTGATTAACTCAATTATAACCTATATCTATATGCCCAATTCCCAATTACTAATTTGCTACAACACTTTATGGGTATATTCGTGTTGTTTTACATTATCTTCGGTGCGAATAATGCGCTGAGAATTTAGTACACGCTTACGATCGATGGAGTATTTAAAGTCATTACGGATAGTTCCTACAGGAACGATCGATTGGGCAGAAGTACGCCGTTTATAAGTGCGGGCAGCAGCGATCGCTCGATAAGCAAAATCATCACAAAATTGAGCGTTAGTAGGAAACTCATTAGGTATTTGTAAGCTATCATCTACTATCACGGCTCCTAAAGTAGTACCACAAACTATTTCATAGGAAGTAGGAATACCTTTTGCAATAGTTTCTAAAGCAGCAGAGGGAATAGGTTCGATAATTTTTACCTGATGCACTTCCCCATCTTCTTTAATAAAACAAGTAGCTAATCCTACGACTAGATAATCATCCGTAGTTAAATCAGGAGCGGTAGAAATTGCAGTTGCCATGATGTTTTTTCAGTTCCAACAATTACAATATTAATAGAATAGGCGATCGAGTTAAGATGCCTTCCATATTTCTATTATATTTTAAAATACTAGGTAACAGAAAAATATAAATATTGTTATTTTATAAGTAGTTTGGGAAACTCGACATTTCCCAAACATTTATTATGACTGACAAGGTAATTTTTGATAAGCATCCTCAATTAGTCGCTTACCTCTTAACAAACCGGTATTTGCACCTGGACAAATATAGGCAAGAGTTTCTGGGGAAAAGCGATCGCGCAAAGCTTGAACATTGCGAATTTGTCGGGGCCAATGAAAAGTTTTTGCGGTTTGTAAAGGGACCGGTTCCCCCGCTTGATTAGGTAATAAATGACGCCCGGAAAACAAAACCCCCCCATATTTTTGATAATACAAACAGGAGGAACCCGGAGAATGTCCTGATGTCCAAATAGCTTGGCTGTGAGGATGAAAAATAAATTCTTTATAAAAAGATGTTACTTTTAAATTTGGCAATAAATAAGCTTCCTGTTCCTGAATAACGATTTCACAGCCAAAAGCAGCTTGTATCTCCTTAGCTTTGCCAATACCGCCACGATGGGTAATAAATAGCCAACGTACACCGCCTTGCATTTCTATAAAATTTTGATTAATCTCATCCCAGGCGGGACAATCGATGAGAATGTTATCAGGGTTTTCTACAATAAAATAAGCAGTAGCTCCCAAAGTGTCCCGGTTTGGTGGAAAGGCAAAAATGTTATCCAATACCGATCGAGGTAACTTGAGAGTAGATGATGATTCTTGATTCGTCACTGTGTTGCTAAATATTTGAGGCTTTGAGTCCATAATATGACTTTTGATTTGTGGTTCCTGTTGATATTACTCGGATTAATGACATATTCCATTGTGCAGCGCAGTGTAGCGAATATTACTCGCACTCCTGTATGGATTTTGTGGCTAGTAATGATGACCCCCGCTTTTAGCTGGGTGGCTTGGATTTTAATTTATGGCGATCGCTCTATGCCCCTATTACTTCTCTTGGGGTTATGTATAGGCTGTCCCATTCTCTACGGTTGGTTGGTCCAAAAGGGCCGTATTAATACTAATCCCCCTCCTAATGACACATCTGGGGAAAATATCAATATTAATAATACATTTCAACCCTCGATCGAACCTAATTCTGTATGCCCGATCGATAAAGATGAAGAACCACTTTTAAAAGAGTGTTTTGCCTGGACTGTTTATGCTTTACATGAGTTAGAATACCGACCACAAGCTGTCATTTGTCGCGGTCAATTGCGATCGGAACCTGGACTAGCTTACCAAACTATTCGGAAAAATATAGAAAATAAATTTGGCGATCGCTTCCTAGTTGTTTTTGAAGAAAGCCTTACTAACAACAAACCTTTTTTTATTATTGTTCCTAACCCCTTTAGAAATATCCAAGCTGAACCTTTTAAACCTCCCCTAGTAGCTTTAGCTTTATTACTGATTACCATATTTACTACTACAGTATTTGGTACAAAAATAGCTGATATTTCTCCCCAAAATTTGCAAGCCAATGCTGCTTTACTATGGCAAGGTTTACCCTATAGTTTAGGTATAGTAGTAATTTTGGCTGTACATGAATTAGGACATTACTTTACAGCTAAGTTATATCAAATTTCCACCGCATTACCTTATTTTATTCCTTTACCACCTCCATTTTTAGTTGGCACTTTAGGCGCTTTTACCCAAATGCGATCGCCTATTCCCCATCGTAAAGCCTTATTTGATATCAGCATCACCGGCCCTATTGTTGGTTTTATCGCTACTATACCATTATTAATTTGGGGGTTATCTCATTCAACCATAGTCGATTTAACCGACAATTCTGGTCTTTTAAATTTTAACTCTCTTAACCCTAGATTTTCCTTTTTATTCACATTAATAAGTAAATTAGTAATGGGAAATGCATTAATAGCTAACAAAGCCATTGATTTACATCCCATAGCAGTAGCTGGCTATTTAGGCTTAATATTAACAGCTTTAAACCTCATGCCCGTTGGTCCCTTAGATGGAGGGCGAATAGTTCATGCTATGTATGGACGTTGGAAAGGCGCCGCGATCGGGCAAATAGCCCGTCTATTATTATTAGTAATGTCCATAATTCAACTACCAAAAAATCCCGAATTATTCATCTGGGCAATTTTCCTATTTTTAATACCAGTTATTGACGAACCCGCCCTAAATGATGTTAGTGAACTTGATAACTATCGAGACTTATGGGGATTATTAACTATAGCCTTATTAATCCTAATTATTTTACCTACTCCTAATAGTGTGATTAACTGGTTAAATCTTTAGAATAGGTATGGGAATGTAGAATGTAGAATGTAGAATTGGGGCATGGGAGCAGGGGAGCAGGGGGGAAA
>CAWUOF010000549.1:0-3173 GCA_963923765.1 uncultured bacterium
AATAAGTAGATAATTGGGCATGGGGCATGGAATGTAGAATGTAGAATGTAGAATTTAGAATTGGGCATGGGGCATGGGGAAAGGGTGTTGGGAATCATTAGTCATAGTTGATATTCTCGAAAAATCAGTATTTGGGAGTCGTTAGTCGTTAGTCGATATTCCTAATGTGACCCAATTCCCCATTCTAAATTCTACATTCTACATTTCTAATTCCCAATTTCCAATTCCCTAAAATTACTAATTAACAAGGAAAAATGGATATTTTTGAAAGTGTCAAAATGGCAACAACAACGCTACTGGCTAATAAACTCCGCAGTAGCTTAACAATGCTAGGAATTGTCATCGGAAATGCTTCTGTTATTGCAATGGTGGGAATAGGGCAAGGTGCCCAGAAATTTGTTGATGATCAGGTTAATTCTTTAGGACCAAATGTATTATTTGTGGTTCCAGGAAGTCCTGATGCCCAAAGACGTCCGGTTTTTCCACCACAAACTTTAGTTTTATCTGATGCGGAAGCAATAGCTACTCAAGTACCTAGTGTTAAAGAAGTTGCGCCTACTTTAAATGGAAATGAATTAGTATCTTACCGTAGTAATAATGCTTCAGGTACGATTATTGGCACTACCCCACAATGGCTATCAGTCAGGAGTTTTGATGTTGCTAAAGGGCGATTTATTACTGATTTAGATTTAAAAAGTAATAAACAGGTAGTAGCATTAGGTTCCGAGTTAGCCGATCGCCTATTTGGAAATCAAGATCCGATCGGGAAATATGTACGAATTAAAAATATGAGCGCCCAAGTAATAGGGGTGATGCAACCAAAGGGTTCTACTTTTGGTAGTAATCAGGATATGAATGCTTATATACCTTTAACTACAATGGCAAATCGCCTAACTGGTAGAACTTCGCCCTATGGAACACCAGTAACTTTTATATCTATTGCGGTAAAAAATCAAGAAAGCATGAGGGCGGCGCAATTTCAAATAGAAAATCTATTAAGATTACGCCATAAAATTATGAATGATGATGATTTTACAGTGCGTAACCAACAAGATTTAATGAATACATTAGGAGCCATAACAGGAGCATTAACTTTAATGTTAGCTGCGATCGCTGCTATTTCTCTATTTGTCGGCGGCATTGGTATTATGAATATAATGCTAGTTTCTGTGACGGAACGGACCAAAGAAATTGGTTTACGTAAGGCGATCGGGGCTGCGCCGGGAGATATTTTAATTCAATTTATGATCGAGGCAGTGATTTTATCAGCAGCCGGGGGTGCAGTTGGTACAGGTATTGGTGTTGGTGGCATTATGTTAGTGGGTGCTGTTTCGCCTTTACAAGCAGTTATTTCACCCGTAGCTATATTAGTAGCTGTTAGTGTTTCTGGTGGTATCGGTTTATTTTTTGGTGTTATACCTGCCCGACGTGCTGCTAAACTCGACCCGATCGTAGCCTTACGCAGCGATTAAATATTAAATATTATTTATTTATGCAATTTCATAGTAATTTTAGGGAACAGGAGCAATATATCGAGAATTAGCACGTAAAAAACATTGACCGCGATCGATACCTAAACGTAACCAAGGTTTACCGGTATCATCTTTACTAATAGCACTATCTGGCAGAATGGCTTGGATAATATCATTTTTTCCATAAGTTCGCATTACAGGGTTTTTAATACCTGGTTCAAAACGACAGTTAAGAGTATTAGCAACAATAACCCAATATTCTTGATATTTTCCATTTGTTCTTTTAGTTGAATAGTAGTCGCCATTTTTATTGGGGAGAGGAACTATATCTTTAGCTAAGACAACAGTAGGAATAATAGAAATACAACTAGCGATCGCCAGGGGGAAAATATGACGTAACATATAATTATATACCTCCGGAATTATTCCTGAGAAACTGGTTTAATAAAACGACTATTAGCCCTAACAAAACATTGACCAGGGTTAAGATTTACTCGTAGCCAAGGTAAACCTTTATTATCCCTTTGAATAACTATTACTTCATCAGCACCTCCCCGCCCAAAACTAGCGGCTTGGATAATATCATCTTGAGCAAATTTGCGAATAATGACGTTATTTTCTCCAGGATTTTTGCGACAATTTAACCTAGTAGTTATAACTTGCCAGTTACGATGTTCCCCTTTTACTCCATTAATTTCTTCACCAGCAGAATTTATCCTCTGAATAGAATTATAGTTACCTCGATCGTCTGGTAAGGGTGGAAATAGGTTATTAGCTAGGGCAATATTAGTAAAACCTGAAATTAAAGTAGCAACTGTGATGGGAACTAAACGACAAAACATAGAAAAAACCTTGGTGGCAATCACCGAGAAAATGTTAATATAATTAAATATTCTGTTTATCTTTTTATTTTTACGCTAAAAATATCTATTCTATCCGGCAAAAAACAGCTTTCTAGCTAAATTTTATTCCAAAATAAACCATGAAAACCAAACCATCTGATAGCCAAGCTTTAAGCCTACAGGAAGATAAAAATCCTGGTAATTACAAACCCGTTATTGTGCGGTTAGAAAACATTTACAAAGTTTACGGTATGGGAAATACCGAAGTCCGCGCCCTTAATGGTGTTGATTTAATTATAGAAGAGGGGGAATATTGCTCAATTATGGGGGCGTCCGGTTCGGGAAAGTCTACAGCTATGAATATTATCGGATGTTTAGATAGACCTTCCGAGGGACATTATTACCTCGATCGCCTAGACGTCTCTCAGCTTCCGGAAGCAGAATTAGCTAGAATTCGTAATATTAAATTAGGTTTCGTTTTCCAGCAATTCCATTTGTTACCACAATTAACAGCATTAGAAAATGTGATGTTGCCAATGGTATATGCTGGAGTAAAACCAGAAGAAAGAAGAGAAAGAGCGATCGAAGCTTTAATTAAAGTAGGTTTAGAACAAAGATTAAATAACAGACCTAATCAACTATCAGGAGGACAACAACAAAGGGTAGCGATCGCCAGGGCTATTGTTAACCGACCAGTATTATTATTAGCAGATGAACCTACCGGTGCCCTTGACTCTAAAACCACTCAAGAAGTTATCGATATTTTTTCAGAATTAAATGCTAGTGGTATTACTATTGTTATGGTAACTCACGAACCAGATGTAGCTCGTTGCACTAAACGTATTGTTTGGTTTAAAGA
>CAWUOF010000550.1:0-3173 GCA_963923765.1 uncultured bacterium
CCATGCCCCATGCCCAAAACATAAGATATATCAAGGAAATACTAACTATGAAAATTATTCAATATTTACACACAGCTATTTTAGTTTCCGACTTAGCAAAATCCGAAAAATTTTATGGAGAAATCATGGGATTATCTAAGGTAGAGCGATCGCTGAAATTTGATGGCGCTTGGTATCAACTAGGAGAATATCAAATACATTTAATAGTTGCTAAAAACTTACCATCTGAAATGATAGACTCCCAAAAATGGGGAAGAAATCGCCATATAGCTTTTAGTGTAGTTAACCTAGAAGCAGCAAAACAAGAATTATTATCTCATGGTTATCCCATACAAGCCAGCGCATCCGGTCGCGTTGCCTTGTTTACACAAGACCCTGATGGTAACATAATTGAGCTTTCCGCAGCTAACAGTTAATAGCCATTAAAAGCCCTATAAACTACCCTATAAACTATTTATGAATCATTAGATTTTCTGGCAGCCACAAAGTAAAGCAGCTACCTTTCCCTAACTCAGACACAAGAGTAATATCTCCACCATGTAAATTAGCTAATTTCCGAGATAAAACTAATCCTAAACCGGTGCCCTCATATTTACGTGCTAAACCGCTATCTAATTGTTTAAAAGGTTGAAATAACTTAGTTTGATTTTCAGGAGAAATACCAATACCTGTATCCAACACAGAAAACTTAAGGACATTATCATTTTTTTCTACAGTTAAAGTAACTGAGCCTATTTCAGTAAATTTAACAGCATTAGACAAAAGGTTAAACAAAATTTGTTTCACACGGCGATTATCAGCTATAAAAGTAGTAACATCCGTAGCAATAGACATGGATAATTTTAAACCTTTTTCTTGCGATCGCTCCCGCACTAAAAATATACTAGCTTGACAAATTTCTTCAATTTCCACCATTTCCAAGCTTAATTCTTCTTTACCAGCTTCTATTTTAGATAAATCCAGCAAATCATTAATTAAATCTAACAAATGCTGCCCACAAGAATTAATACCAGAAATATATTGTTTTTGTTTATCATTAAGTTCCCCAAAAATCTGCTCTAAAAGCACATGGGAAAATCCTAAAATACCCGTTAAAGGTGTACGTAATTCGTGACCTATATTAGCTAAAAACTCGCTTTTAGCTCGATTAGCAGTTTCAGAAACCAGTTTTTCTTTTTCTAATGCGTGGGTACGCTCTTTTACTAATTCTTCCAATCTTTCATAGTTTTTAGCATTATATAATGCTAAAGCAGCCTGCTCTGCTATTTTTTGTAATAAATGAATTTCATCTTCTGTAAATGTGCGATAATTAGTGATTGTTTGCAATGATAAACCCCCAAAAAATTGCCCACGAATAAAAATAGGAACCCTTAGCATAGAAAGAGTTTGTGTCTGCTGAATTTCTGGCAAATCTTTTAATTCCAGACATTCTTGGCAATTGGGAAGATGTACAACTACATGACACCGATAAGCTGAATTAGGATCTATTAAATAAGGTACTTCTGAAAAAAATAATTTAGAATTAATTATAGAAATAATATTATCATTAGCTCGCCATTCATTCAGAAATTTTAAATATTCTGAATTTAGAGAAAAAATATTTACTCTTTCAACACCAAAATATTTACCTATCTGGGTTACAATTTCTGTTAAAATATGTTGGGGATCTAAACTAGAATTAAGATTATGAATAATTTGATTTAGTAACCTTTCTCCTATTACTTGTTGTTGAAGTTTTAATAAAGCTATTTGCTGTTGACGACGCTGATAAAATTCTGCTAAAGAACGCACTAAAACATCTGGTAGTCGTGATAGATTATTTTTTAGTACATAATCATTTATACCCGCTTTAATACATTCTACTGTTAACTCTTCTCCGAGATTATCTGCTACTAAAACTAAAGGTATTTCTTGCCCAGAATTTTCTATTAATTTTAATACATCTATAGCTGTTAAATTGCCTAAATTGTAATCAGAAATTACAGCATTATAAACTTTATTTTCCAGCATACCCTGGCAACTATCAATAGTATCAGCTATATCATAGGTAAAATTAAATCCTGAATTTTGCAGGGTATTAACAATAGAGTTTATATAAGAAATCGCCTCTGCAACGAATAACAAGTGCAGGGATGTTAATAAATATGTTTCAGCCATAAAATCTCCCTCTTTTTTATCCATTTGATTCCAAGTGTTATTATCTTCTAATACCCATTTAACAGGTAAAATAACAGGGTTAAAAATAGTAACCCTAGAGGAACAATCATTTATATTTGTTTGTTTACTTAGCTTTACATTTTTATGCATTGTAGTACTCCATCCTCAGTGCTTAACCCCAAAAAGTTTAAGATTTTTGATAAGATCATATTTATTTCATCTTTGTATTTTACCTTAATAGTATTATTTCAACTAGGATAACCTCTTTAGGCAATAAAAAATTTTTATTAGCATTTTTTAGAAATTTTTACTAAAATAATAGCGCAAAATCATAGCCTTAATTAGCAAAGTTTTTTTAAAATAAAATCGGGTAGAATATTAAAATATATATTAATTTTAATTACTGATTAAAAGTAAATATAGCTAGTCGATCGCTCAACAGCTAAAGGGCAAAATTACCAGCACAGCTTTTAGGGAACTGCCAAACTGGTACATTAGGACTGGCGATCGCCACATTCCAATGATAATGTTATAATATAAAAATTTACCCTATACTAAATTGATGACAAATTATTACCCATTAAAATTACTTATTAATATCATAGATAGTAAGTACCTTAGCAAAATTAATTACATATCTTGATAACCACTCACAAGATTGCCAAAGTTTCTTTTTCAAATATATAATTTATTTAGCACAATTATTAATAATCTTGCAGGTCAAATATTTAAACCTTGATTATCTCCCTTAAATATTGGATATCATCAATAAATTATTAGTAATAATCTGTAAAATGACACTAAATAATGATAATTATAACATGAGAATTATTGCTTATTTTTATACCGAACCATTACTAGAAACATCGGTTTTGCCTGATATATATGAAGGAGAAATAGAGCGAATATATCAAGATATAGGTGGCAGGCAACAATGGCAGCAATTAATAGAAAACTGTAAAACCACACCACCAAATTATCTGATACTGAGAAGCCTTGAAGAATTAGGTGATTCA
>CAWUOF010000551.1:0-3164 GCA_963923765.1 uncultured bacterium
CTTGATATGTTTATTGAATCAAAAAAAATTGATTTGTCAAGTTAAGTTTTATGGCTGAAAAATTGCAAGGGGCTAATCTGGACAGGGACGGGCGGGGACTATGGGACTAAAGCGGCGATATTCGGCGAGATACTGTTCGAGGATGACAAATTGGGGCAAATTTAAGCTGTAATAAATCCAGCGTTTATCTTGACGCGATCGCACTAAAGCAGATTCTTTCAAGGTTTTTAGGTGAAAAGAAAGTTTAGATTGACTAACACAGAGGCGATCGCACAATTCACACACGCATAATTCTTTTTCTCGTAGTAAATCTATTACCTGAAGGCGTAATGGGTCAGAAAGAGCGTGAAACCCAGCAGCAATTAGAGTATTTGGGTTAGTCGGTAAATTATAAATCATCAAATTTTATTGAAATGGTACTTGCTGAAAAATATTGTAATCTAGTTTTATAAAAAAAAATAGCCATAATATAAACTATTTAAAAGTTATAGAGGTGATATTTTCGATAATATTCAATAATATAAATCTCGGAAAATTAATTTTCAATTTAATAGATATAGGTGATTAAAAATAAAGTAAAATGGTGTATTTCCAAATTGTCAAGCGCTGAAAGTGCAACAACGGTTTTTATGGAAATACACCCAATTGATTATGGTAAAATATTAGAAATATAAACAAATTTTCTAATTTAAACCAAAGCGCCGCCACAGCTAGAACCGCAACCGGCTGTACAACCGTAACAATAAGGGGCTGTTTGGATTTCGGAAATTATATCTAAACTGCCTAATTCTAATAATTTGCCTACTGTGATGATTTCTCCGGCGGCAGTTTTAGCTGGTAAACCCGCCATTTGATTAAAATCACAATCATAGACATTGCCTAAATAGTCGATCGAGAGTTCATTCCGACACATTAAATGGTTAATTGTGCTAGGATTAAAATTATTTTCTAAAAATTGTAGATAAGGTTGATATAGTTGTTGGTGTTCCAGAAAAAATTTAGTCCGACCGATAGGCAAGTTAGTAATAGTAAATAATTCATTAAATACTATATTAAAATGTTCTTGTAAAAACATTTTATAATCTCGTTTTAGCTTATTTTGGTCGGGAGTTAAGGAAAAATTTTTAGAGTAGGGTATTTGGGGATTATATATTAAATCTAAGATTAAATCGGGATTTTTACCATAACCAAGACTGTTTAACCATTGCAAAGACCGAATAGAATTATTATAGACACCTTTGCCGCGCATTCTATCTACATTATCTTCTAAATAGCAAGGCAGGGAAGCGATAATTCTAATTTGGTTATTGGCACAATATTCAGGAATATCAGCAAAACCTGTTTCAAAATAAATGGTAAGATTAGAACGAACTATAATTTCTTTACCTTGCGATCGGGCTGCTTCGACTAAAGGTTTAAAGCCATAGAGCATTTCTGGGGCACCGCCGGTAATATCAATGGTTTGAATTTGGGGAAATTGATTAATTATGGTAATTAATTGACGGCAAATTTTTGGGCTTAATTCTTCTGTACGTTTTGGGCTGGCTTCCACATGACAATGATTACAGGCGAGGTTACAACGTTTACCGAGATTTATTTGCAAAACAGTGATTTTGCGTTTATTTAAAGAATTATTTAATTTTTCTGCAAATGGTGTTACTACTCGGTTGATTGTTTGAATTTGAATCATGTTTTTTTCCTCTGAGTATTTGATTTTATCACATTAGCTGTGATGAATGTTTCTCCTACTATGTAACAATAAATTTTACATATAAGTATCCCCAAAACTGGAATTATTTATAAATATCTAGTTCAAAAATCTATAAATTTTCATAAAAAATCAGAATAGCACAGTAAGTTATAAAACAATTGATATATTTAGCAATTTAAATTAACATGGCTCTGATTAAGTCATAAATTATACAGAAATTATATTTATTGCAAAATTTAGCCCTTAAAATTTAAGCTAACAAATGTTGTTAAAATAAGTAATTATTTATGAATAAAGCAATAAACATTTATGTAGTATGGATGGAATTTACATATATTAGTATGTCTTGTAATTAAAAGGTAAAAATTTTTGAAAAACTTAATTTAAATATACAGTTTGTTACAAAAAAGTTACACAAAAATGGCCAAGTATAATAAAGCCAATGGAGTTATTTATGATTAAAATTAATTTTACCAGGTATAAATATATGCTATGTGCTATTTTGTCTGCTATTTTATGTGTACCGATCGGCTATTACAAGCATATTTGAAGAAAAAGTTGAGAAATAATTATGAAAATTTTGCTAATAGAAGATGATGAAGCTTTTGCCCAAGTATTAGAAAAAGCACTAACAGATCGACATTATCTAGTTGATATAGCTAATGATGGGAAAGCGGGCTGGGAACTAGCAGATGCTTTTGATTATGATTTAATTTTGCTAGATTTAATGTTACCTAAATTGGATGGTATTAGTTTTTGCAAACAACGAAGAGCAAGTGGCGATCGCACCCCTATTTTATTAGTTACTGCTATTGATTCTACTACCAAAACAGTTGCAGGTTTAGATGCTGGTGCAGATGATTATCTAATTAAACCCTTTGATTTACAAGAATTATTAGCCCGCATTCGTGCGCTTTTACGACGAGGCAATTCTCAAACAGGACCAGTAATAGAATGGGGAAATTTACGATTAAATCCTAGCAATTGTGAAGTAAAATATCTGGAGGAAATTTTACATTTGACAGCCAAAGAATATGCTTTAATAGAGCTTTTTTTACGGAATCCTCATCGTATATTTAGCCAAAGTGCTTTGCTAGATCATCTGTGGTCATTTGCGGAATCACCTTCAGAAAATGCAGTGAGGGCACATATCAAAAGTTTACGACAAAAAATCAAAAAAGCTGGCGCATCCACTGATTTAATAGAAACAGTATATGGATTAGGATATCGCTTAAAAAACGAAACTAAATCTAGCGGAGAATATACAGAGATCCAGGAACAAAAATTAACTATTCCTGAAATTTCAGCTACCCCTAAAAAGCAAAATAAAAGCCAAATACCGCCAGAATTCCTGGCTATTTGGGAAAGTTATAAAGACAAATATATAGATCGAATTACTATTTTAGAGGAAGCTGGAAATGCTATTTTAGCAGGAAATTATACAGCAGAATTA
>CAWUOF010000552.1:0-3162 GCA_963923765.1 uncultured bacterium
TGAAATTGCCAGTAAAGGGGGACAAGCAGCACATAAAAAAGGAACGGCCCACGAATTTACACCGGAAGAGGCCAGAGAAGCCGGACGCAAGGGGGGCCAAGCGGTGAGCAAAGATCGCCAGCACATGGCTGAAATTGGGCGTGAGGGTGGTAAGCACAGTCACAAGAATAGAGAAAGTAAACGAAATAAACAGAATCGAGAAAATGAAGAAAACCGAGAAAAGGAAGAAAATCGAGAAAATGAAGAAAATAAAGAGTAATTGAAATACTTATACGCTATTGAGCTTCATAAATTTGGTTGGCAGAGGCGGTGAAGGTACTGCGATCGCCATGCTGACCTATAGGTTAGGGTAAGCAGATTCTCATATTCGGTCAACCAGGTGACTATTTAAGCTTTCACCTAACCTACAAAAAAGGTACTAACGCAAGTTGCGGCGTTATATAGTTGAGGCTGGTAATAGATAGTGGGGTAAATACAGTTGCCAAAAATCTAACTAATTCTGCTCAATATTAGTCATTTTGATAGCTAAATCAACTTGGAAACAATCAATTAACTTAGGAAAAAGGAACAATCAACAATTTGTGAACATTCCTCATTATAGGTTAATAGAGATGTTGACCTATAAAGCCCAATTGAAAGGAATAAAAGTAATCATCACAGAAGAAGCTTATACGTCTAGGGCTAGTGCTGTCGATGGGGATGATGTACCTCAATATGGGGCAGAAAAACCAGTATTTCAGGGACATAGAATAGCGAGAGGATTGTATAAAACAGCTCAGGGTAGGTTATTAAATGCCGATGTGAATGGGTCATTTAATATTACTCGAAAAGTAATTCCTGATGTCTTTGACCAGGGAATAAAGGGTTTGCCGTTTAACCCTGTGGTGCTTGACCCACTGCGAATGACTGGACTTTAAGCCAGTAGGTTTGAGTAAGTTTAGTTGAGCGGTAATAGGTCAGGCAAAATCATCTTACTACCCACTACCGATTCTCAAATCTAGCTAGTTTTACTAACCAGCAACTGGAGTGACTAAATTAAATCCCATCTGCTATGGTATACATCAACACATATAAAATTAACATCTAGATGATCCTTAAGTAAGAAGTGCTAAAAGGAAATAAAGCTTTATTCTCTAATGTAAAGGACAGCAATCGGACTTTAGATGCTTCTACCTGGGAGTTTCCACGTTAAATTAGCCATCGGCCCTTTAAAAAGCAGATTTTCATCTAGTTTAACGCAGAAGCTCCCCAGGATTTTTCATAATTATTTAATTAAGTTAATTTCTCCCGAAAAAGCATAGAAAGAAATTAAGTTCCTTTGGGAGGAATTCAAACGAGCTAGAAAGGAAATGGATATTAGTGAAGCTGGTAGTATGGACAGTAAGGCGATCGAATCAACTAGATCGGAAGTTCGATCGCCAATTCAGATTCTCTACCTTTGTGAATATTGCTGAGTTTATCGCTAATGTTTAAACTAGGAAGCGAAGTATTACATAAATTGCCGATATTATTAATTGTAATACCATCACTGGGATACCGTATTTCAGAAAAGTTTGAAAAGAAATTCGGAGTCATTACTAAGAAAATTACAGCCAAAAAAGTTACAGTAGCAATGATAGCTTGCCAGTTTTCCACGAATTACCTCTTTTTAAGAAATTAAGTCAAGTTGCTACTTATGTTAAGTAAGGTACGTCAGAAGCCCAAAATTAGTCATAATCTCCAATATTTTAGGCTATGACGCACCCTACAGCCTGAAAAATTCCTCCAAATTAATAACTAGCAAATTGCGTTATTAGGATGTATCCTACAAAAAAAAGCCACAAAAGTAAAGGTGGCTTTGGTAATTACGATCGCTGATTAAAATAATCAGGAATTAGGTCAATAAAGAACTATGTTGATTGCCCTAATTCCTAGCCCCTATTCCCTAGCCCATAGCCCCTCATTAGGATGAGGAATTCCCAACACCGGGCAAGGGAAATTAGCACCTAATTTGCGGATAATTGGATGTTTATTGGCATAACAACCAAGCACCAATAAATCCGCTGATTCCAATTGTACGACTTCTCGCAATTCCTTCGCTAAGTCGCCAATTCGCAGATGTGCGGCAAAAGAATCTCGCCATTCTTCCACCAAATAACGAGCTTGCCATAAAATAGTTTCAGCTTGGAGGAGAGAATCTTCGATCGAGCAAGCAGATTTTGCCTTTAAAGTTGGTGCTGTTGCTACTGCACTAATTTTCGATCGAGTTAAAACAGAGGTAGCAGAATTGGATGTGGATGCAGTCAAAAGCTCCGATCGCATTTTTTCAAATGTAGAAGTATTAAAATGATCTGGAAACTCCCAGCCTTCATTTCGATCGACAACACAAACAACTTTTACTACTACTTGCTTGCTAGTAGCTAAACGAGTTTGATGGGCGATTAAAAGGGTAATATCTAACGCCGCATGACTGTTAGAGGAACCGTTATAACCAACCACTAAAGTAATTGGTTTGGCAGATTCAGCTTCCTCGAAAACAGGATTTTTAGCCCCCGTTAGCAATAACATTTGTTCGCTTAAATCATCTCGACCGATCGTAGTTTGTAGTCGAGCTAACATTGGCTTGATATTCACTCTTGTTTACCTCTCTAGAATCAACTGCTGAATCTACTCGTCTTGGGTAAAATATCGATCCAGAAAATTTAGGGCGTGATTGCGTAGTTCATAATACTCTCTCGTTTCTCGCATGGCGGCGCGATCGCGGGGATGGTCAAACGGCACCTCCAAAATCTCTCCTATTCTAGCAGCAGGGCCGTTTGTCATCAACACAATTCGATCGGACATATAAATGGCTTCGTCAACATCGTGGGTAATCATCATTACCGCTTGTTTGTGACTTTCCCAAATATCCAAAACTTGTCGCTGTAACTTGCTTTTGGTCAGTGCGTCCAATGCACCGAAAGGTTCGTCCATCAGTAACATTTTGGGCCGAATTGCCAAAGCTCTTGCAATACCGACCCGTTGTTTCATCCCCCCAGAAATTTCATCTGGATATTTATCAGCAGCCGTATTTAAGTTTACCATCGCCAGATGTTCGTTAACGATACTAATTTTTTCCGCACGGGAAGCCTTTTTCAGTACCTCATCTACTGCTAGGCGAATATTTTCGCGTACCGTTAGCCA
>CAWUOF010000553.1:0-3160 GCA_963923765.1 uncultured bacterium
TTTTACCACATTACCCTTTTATTTATTTCATAAATCATTTAGACTGGCTATATAAGTTTATTATTGATCAAAATTACATAAAAAAGTTATCGTTAAGGAATTATCACAATTTTTTTAAAAGCGCTATAATAATTAAATTACAACTACATCACCAATAGGAGATGTAAGCTATTAACCTTATTAGGGATAGGAGTCTGTGAAATGGGCATGGAAAGTCTATCCTGTGCAAATTACTCACAAAAGTTGCAGGATAATAACTCCTATTTAGAATCTAACCAGATGGAAATACCTAGCAAAACCGACATAGATTTAGGAAGATATCATATATTATATGATATATATTCTTCCATCTATTTTACCTTGGATGCGGCTGGAGTAATTATTAGTATCAATGAATACGGTTTAAAATATTTAGAATATCAGCAAGAAGAATTGATAGCACAACCAATTTGGAAAATAATTTATCCTGCGGATAAAGAAAAAATATACTCAGATTTTATCCAGTTTTTACAACAAAATAATTCGGTAAAAAGTAATATAAAAAAATGGGAATTTCGTTTAGTTAATAAACAGGGTTTAGTATTGTGGATGAGAGCGATCGCCCATTTAGATACAGCAACAACACCAAGAAATAGTCAAAATGATTTATCCCAAAATGAAGAAGAAAATAACCAATCATTAGTAGCAATTAATCCTCCCCTATTACCAAATATTTTATTATTTTGTGAAGATATTACCGATTTAAAAATAGTGGTAACAGCTTTATGGGAAAGCGAAGAAAGATTACGGGCTACTTTTGAACAAAATGCTACAGGTATTGCCCATATAAATATTGATAATAAATTTTTGCGAGTTAATCAAAAATTATGCGATATTCTTGGTAAAAGCAAAACAGATCTTTTAAAATTATCTTTTGCAGATATTTTTAGCAAAAATGATATAAATACCAGTGATGAATATATCAAGGCAATATTATCAGGAGAATTGCTAAACTATACACAAGAATTACAATATATTCGGGAAAATCATGGAAAAATTTGGATTAAAATTACTGTATCCCTAGTCAGAGATTATCACAAAAACCCACAATATTTTACAGTATTTGTTGAAGATATTACGACAGCTAAGAAAACAGAAAATGCCCTACAAGAAAGTGCTAAAGCATGGCAAACAGTTTTAGAAACTGTAGGAGAAGGAATTACTTTAAGTAATGCTGACGGAAGATTTGAAGTATTTAACTCCAGAATGGAAGAAATTACTGGTTATACTAAAGAAGAAGCTAACAATTGTGACAATTTTTTAACTTTATTATATCCAGATTATCAAGAATATTTAAAAGCATTAGCAGGGGTGCAAGAAGTCATAGAAAATAAAGGGATGCGTGATGTAGAAACGACAATTAAAAC
Source organism: uncultured bacterium (assembly GCA_963923765.1). Taxonomy (GTDB): domain Bacteria; phylum Cyanobacteriota; class Cyanobacteriia; order Cyanobacteriales; family CAWUOF01; genus CAWUOF01. The sequence goes on from CAWUOF010000553.1 coordinate 1,407, forward strand.
TAAATATGGGGAGAAAAAAACTTTGTTAGTATCTACATCGATCGTGCCAACTTTTCCTGGCAGAGATGTAGGTGCTATTCCATATTTATTTTTAAGTACTTATCGGGATATTAGCGATCGCAAACGCGCTGAAGAAGCTTTATTAATTGCAGAAGCAAAATATCGCGGTATTTTTGAAAAAGCCGTAGAAGGTATTTTTCAGACTAGCCCTGATGGAAAATATATTAGTGCTAATCCAGCTTTGGCTCGTATTTTTGGTTATTCTTCCCCAGGCGATCTGATTAATAATATAACAGATATTAGCCAGCAAGTTTATGTTGGGGAAAAGAGGCGATCGGAATTTATTGCTGCAATGGAAACAACCGATGCTTTGTTTGAGTTTGAATCACAAGTTTATCGCAAAGATGGTAGTATTATTTGGATTTCAGAAAATGTTCGGAATGTGCGAGATTCTTATGGAAAATTACTTTATTATGAAGGAACTGTAGAAGATATAACTTCCCGAATAAAAGCCCAGGAAGCCCTACAGCAACAAGCCAATCAAGAAAGACTTTTGAGTATGATTCAATCCCGCATTCGTCAATCACTTAACCTGCGGGATATCCTCATTACTACTGTAGAAGAAGTGCGTCAAGTGTTAATGACCGATCGGGTAATGATTTATTCTTTTCAACCCGACAATACTGGAATTGTTGTAGTAGAAGCCTTGGCAGCTAATTTACAATCTGTACAAGGAATGTTAATTAAAGATCCTTGTTTTGCCGATAAATATATATCCCTATATCAACAAGGAAGAATTACCGCTATAGAAGATATTTATGCTGCTGGGTTAACTGAATGTTATATTGAATTATTAGAAACTTTTCAAGTTAGAGCTAATTTAGTAGTACCTATTTTAACTCATAGCAATGAAATCAAAAAAAATAAAAATCGCAGTAGAAATTATCAAGGCAAAAAGCTAGAATTTTACTCATCTCCACCTCGTTTGTGGGGATTAATAATTGCCCATGAATGCACCCAAGCCAGACGCTGGAAAACATGGGAGATAGAGCTATTATCTCAATTAGCAACTCAGGTGGGAATTGCTATTCATCAATCTGAATTATATCAACAATTAACTGAAGTTAATGCCGAATTAGAAAGACAAGTAGAAGAGCGCACGGCTCAATTACAAAAAGCCTTAGATTTTGAAGCAATGCTTAAACGTATTACGGATAAAGTAAGGGATAGTTTAGATGAGAAACAAATTTTAAAAACCGCAGTAAAAGAGTTAGTATTTGTCTTGGGAGTACGTTGCTGCGATACGGCTTTGTATAATATTCAATTATCCCAAGCTATTATTTGTTATGAGTATGCAACTGCTGTACCTACTGGGGATAGCAAAGTAATACAAATGGATGATTTTATGGGAATATATCAACAATTATTACAAGGTAATTATTTACAATTTTGTGAATTAGATACAGAGGAGGGAATAACACCGATATATTTGGATAGATCGTTTTATAATTCCAAAGAAGAAAAAAATTCCTGTGCAATTCTTGCCTGTCCGATGTTAGATGATCAAGGGGTATTGGGTGATTTATGGTTATTTAATCGTCACGATTATATTTTTAGTGAGTTAGAAATTAGATTAGTACAGCAAGTAGCCAATCAATGCGCGATCGCTATTCGTCAAGCACGCCTTTACCAAGCATCACAAACTCAAGTTAAAGAATTAGAAAAACTTAATCGCCTCAAAGATGATTTTCTCA
>CAWUOF010000554.1:0-3153 GCA_963923765.1 uncultured bacterium
CCCATTATCCTGAACTAATAGCTTTTGTGTTTTTGATTAGATTTAATAAACAAACCTATCAATAACACACCAGCAAAGCCAAAGAAAGCTATAGGTAAAGCTTCCAGGACTTTAGCTAAACCAGGGTCAATAAAATAGCCAACAGATTGTTTACCAATACCATCTATTACCCACATACATTTATTTAGCTCGCAGATAATATTACCAGATGTATAGGCGCTGATAATTCCTAATACAAACGATCCAATAGAACCTCCTAGTAAAAACAAGGAATTTGGGTGATTTTTTTGAGCAAAACTGCTGGAATAATACCAGCGAATAAAAAGCTTTTCTGACTCAATCCAAACAAACATCAGGGCACTAAATCCGAGACAAATTAATAATTCTGTGGGATTGAGATAATGGGTACCAAAGAAACTACGTAGGGCAGGAACGTAAATTAGTAGGAGTTGTAAAATCGTGGTAAAAACTACTGCTCCCCAGACAAAAATATTAGTAAAGGGATTTAGCTCAATAGTAAGCTGAGTATTCGATCGAATCGCCAGGGCGTGACCCATCTGAGCAATACAAAGAGCCGTAAACACCATAGTTTTCCAGGAGTCTATATCTCCCGTATATCCAGGACTATGGGTATGATTATAAGCCCAAGCCATCAAAGCAATAGTAATAATGGACAAAATTAGCCCCATGCGAATCATATAAGATCCCAAACCACGAGCAAAAATACTTTCTTGGGGATCGTGGGGCGGACGGTGCATAACATTTGGTTCGGCGGGTTCCACAGCCAAAGCGAGAGCAGGAACACCATCAGTTACCAAATTCATCCATAAAATTTGTAAAGGTGTTAAAGGAACGCCACCCAAGCCAATTAAAGGAGCAGCAGCAATAGTTAACACCTCACCAATATTACTGCCGAGAATATATTTAATAAAACGGCGAATATTAGTATAAACAACCCTACCTTCTTCAGTAGCGGCAACAATACTGGCAAAATTATCATCTAGCAACACCATATCACTAGCTTCTTTGCTAACATCAGTGCCAGTAATACCCATAGCGATGCCAATATCTGCCTGTTTTAAAGCGGGAGCATCATTAACTCCATCGCCAGTCATAGCGACAATATGACCCCGACTTTGTAAAGCTTGGACAATGCGTAATTTATGTTCAGGGGCAACACGGGCGTAAACACTAACGCGATCGACTTCTTGCTCTAATTCTGCTTGGCTAAGTTTTTCCAATTCCTGACCGATAAGAAACTTATCTCCAGGTTGAGCAATACCCAAATCTTGAGCAATAGCACTAGCAGTAAGTTGATGATCACCAGTAATCATAACTGGACGAATACCAGCTTGGCGACACTTAGCTACAGCTTCCCGTACTTCCGGTCTAGGAGCATCCAACATACCCACCAAACCAAGCCAAATTAAATTATTTTCTGATACATCTTCCGAAGCTGGTGGGGGGATAGACTCCCAAGGTTTATAAGCAAAACCCAGCACCCGTAAACCACGACCAGCCATCATATTATTTTGCTGCAAAATGTGACTACGCTGTTCTTGGGTGAGGGGTTTTATATCTGTTCCTACTTGAATTTGGGTACAGCGTTCTAAAGTTAATTCTGGGGAACCTTTAGTAAACATTAAATAGGAGCCAGAATTAAGTATCCAATATCCTGAGTCAAGCAGAATTGATGCACTTCTACCTGGGGTGAATTTTTCGCATATTACACTCATGCGTTTACGTTCGGAGGAAAAGGGAAATTCTGCTACACGAGGTAATTCATCTTGCCAAGGTTCTTGATAAATTCCAGCTTTACCAGCCAGGGATAATAAAGCACCTTCTGTGGGGTCGCCAATGATAGACCATTCCCCCCGTTCTTGTTGTAGGATGGCGTCGTTACAGACTACACAAGCTAATAGCATTGATTGTAGTTCTGCATCTTGATCGCTACTGATGTCGGTTTTTTCGTTGCGGAATTCTCCAACTGGTATATAGCCTTCACCGCTAATTTGGAAATTGTGGCTGGCAGTGCTGGCAACTTGGACTACCATTTTATTTTGGGTAAGGGTGCCAGTTTTGTCGGAACAAATGGTAGTAACTGACCCAAGGGTTTCTACGGCGGGCAGTTTCCGAATTAGGGCATTACGTTTGACCATTCTTTGGGTGCCCAGGGCCAGAGTAACAGTGATTACGGCGGGTAATCCTTCTGGGACTACAGCTACTGCCATACTGAGGGAAACTTCTAGGAGATCTACAAAAGCATTTATACCTAGACGAATGATGCCGCCAATAACAACTATTGCCACTAGGATCAGGGAACCGCTAACTAGGACATTACCTAGTTGGGTCATGCGCTGTTGGAGGGGTGTGGGTTCGTTTTCTACAGCTTGCAGCATGGCGGCTATGCGTCCAATTTCCGTTCGCATTCCCGTGTTAGTGACTAGGACTTTTGCCCGCCCTTGTACTACTTCTGTGCCTTGAAATACTAAATTGATGCGATCGCCTAATGGTGTATCTTCTTTTAGTTGTCGATCGGCATCTTTATTAACAGAATGGGCTTCACCGGTTAGGGCTGATTCTCTGATTTGCAGATTTGCTTGTTCAATGAGGCGACCATCTGCTGCTATTTGTACTCCTGCTTCTAGGAGTATGATATCTCCGGGTACTAATTCTTTAGCTGTTATTTCTGAGATTTTGCCATCCCGTATTACTCTTACTTGGGGTGAAGCTAGGCTTTTGAGGGCGGCTAGAGCTTTTTCGGCTTTACTTTCTTGGAGATATCCTAAAACTCCATTAAGTATAACGATCACGAAAATGGCGATCGCGTCTTTAAATGGTATTTCTCCAGGGGCTTTTTCCCCCATATTTAGGGCATACAAGTCTAAAAAGGCGGAAATTAAGGCTACGGCTATCAGCATCAATAACATAATGTTTTTGAACTGATCCCATAAAATTGCTAGGGCACTACGTCCAGGGCCTTCTTGCAATTCATTTAAGCCATAACGTTCTCGGCGTTGGGCTACCTGGGATGGGCTAAGACCTAAGTCGCGATCGCTTTGCAGCAATTCCAGGCTTTTATCTACTTCTAAGGTGTGCCAGCTAACTGCTGATTCCGGTAGAGTATTTTCAGACATGGGGTAGGTACTAGAG
>CAWUOF010000555.1:0-3149 GCA_963923765.1 uncultured bacterium
TAATAAACTGGTAGGGGCGGGTTTTTCGATCAATTTTGATACTAGACGATAAGATAAATAAACCCGCCCCTGTCTGAGCGATTAATTACCAACTAAAAAAGAATTGTAGGGTGCGTCAGAAAGTTAACCTAGTTATCTGAGTAATAAATTTTGGTCTGACGCACCCTACCAGGCTACCAGGCTGTTTGCTAATTTTATTAGTAGGGTGCGTCAGAAAGTTAACCTAGTTATCTGAGTTATAAATTTTGGTCTGACGCACCCTACCAGGCTACATTAGGTAACTATTTATAAAAATTTATGGAATACAAAAAAATTATAATTATCGGCGGTGGAATAGTTGGACTGGCAACAGCTTATAAACTGGGTAAACATTACCCAAATGGGAAAATAACTGTTTTAGAAAAAGAAGATATTGTTGGGAAACATCAGACAGGTAATAATAGTGGTGTTTTACACGCGGGACTGTATTATAAACCTGGTTCTGCTAAAGCAAAATTAGCTGTATCTGGCATTCAAGAAATGATTAGGTTTTGCCAGGAAAATAATATTTCCCACGAAGTTTGCGGGAAATTAGTAGTAGCAACTAATGATAGTGAAATACCACGTTTACATAATTTATTAGAAAGGGGAGAAAAAAACGGATTACAAGGTTTAAAATTGTTAAATGGGGTAGAAATGCGGGAAATTGAGCCTTATGTTCAGGGGGTTTTGGCGCTGAGAGTTCCCCAGGAAGGAATAGTTGATTATAAAAAAGTTTGTGGAGTTTTAGTAGATAAAATCAAAGCCCAGGGAAATCAGGTTATTACCCAAGCGAAGGTAAATAAATTAACCGATATAAATAATGGGTGGGTAGCAGAAACAACGGCGGGAGATTTTATCGGTGATTTTTTGGTAAATTGTGCGGGGTTACATTGCGATCGCATCAGCGAATTAGCTGGAGAAAAACGAGAAATTAGAATAGTTCCCTTTCGTGGTGAATATTACAAAATTAAACCAGAAAGACAATATTTAGTTAATAACTTAATTTATCCTGTACCAGATTCTCGTTTTCCCTTTTTAGGTGTTCATTTTACGCGCTTAATACATGGTGGCATTGAAGCCGGACCTAATGCAGTATTAGCTTTTAAACGGGAAGGCTATCGTAAATCTCAAATAGATTTAAAAGATTTATATGATGTATTTTCCTATTCTGGTTTTTGGAAATTAATAGGTAAATATTGGCAAATGAGTATAACTGAATTACAAGGTTCTTTTAGCAAAAAAATCTTTTGTCAATCTTTGCAAAAATTAGTACCAGAAATTCAGGAAAATGATTTAGAAACAGGCGGGGCAGGAGTTAGGGCACAGGCTTTATATCCTCATGGAGAATTAGTAGAAGATTTTTATTTTATATCCAGAAAAAATGCTCTTCATGTTTTAAATGCCCCTAGTCCAGCAGCAACAGCTTCCTTAGCTATTGGTAGCGAAATTACTAAGCAAATTTGTCAAAATTTATAGAATTTTTCTAATTTATTTTAATAAATAGCTTATAAACAGATTATTTGTTTAGTTTCGGCACTGCGACGGGCAGCATCAGCTATTTTTAGAGTGTATAAACTTTCGGAAGGTGTGACGTATAAAGGTTTTCCTTCTATTAAGCTATCTAATACCATAGCTGTATCTTTGGCAAATAAACCCCGTCTGCTGCCTACTTCTATGATTTCTATAGATTCTCCTTTAATTAATTGCCCTTGATCTGGGGTAAAAATTAACTTGCCTTCTTCTCCATAGATAGTAAAAGTTTGTTCCGGCTGCCAAAATGTTTCGCCTTTACCATAAATAATTTCTGCTAATACACCATTGGTAAAGCGTAATTGGGCATTACATAAACAAGCGGTATAAAAATCTGATTCTGGGCTATCCCAATATTGATTTTGACAGTTAACAGTGGCTACTTGCCCAAATAAATCTGTAAAACGATGTAAGCGAGAAAGTGCCCCACTGAGGGGAAATCCAAATAATTCCCGATGATAGGACCATTTACGGGGGGCTGGATGTTGGGGGCTGATGGTAACGTAACGGCTATAGTATATTTTGCCGATTTTGTCAAGATGTTTTTTAATAGCCTGGTGTAGTCCACCCAAAAGTTCTATGTGTTCAACATGGAGAAAAAGTTTTTGGCGAGTGGCTAAGGCGATGAGGTTTTCTGCTTCACCTGGATCGAGGCAAAGGGGATATTCGACAACGATGTGTTTGCCTGCTGTTAAGGCGGCGTGAATAATTTTATTTCGATCGCAATTGATATTACTAATAATGATTAGCTGGATATCTTCTCTGTTAATTAGATTTGGCCAAGAGTCCAGGGCTTCGGCTGGGTAAGTTTGACAAAATTCTTCGGTTTTACTGGGAGTATGACCAACTACTGCCACCAAGTGCGATCGAGGATCTGCTTGGAGTGCTGCTGCTCGCAGTTTGGCCGCATAACCAGTGCCCACCAAACCAACTGCAATAGGGACATTGGCGCAAAAATCAGCTTGATGGGTAATCACGGCAACACACCTAAAATTGAAATAACCTAATAGGATAATCGATCCATGCAAGAATTTTTAAGGTGGCCTTTTATATATAAGTAATCAGCATATAATTAGGAAAATTTATAACTAATACCGTTCAAAATATCTATCCCTCTAGTGTTGCAAAAATAATATTTTCACCTAGTATCAAAAAAGAACATTATCTCAGTACAGACTTACTTGCTATAAAGAGCCATATAGGTCTGTATTAGAAAAACTAATGATTACGATAATTTAAACAGAGGATTGCATTAATGGCTACTTACAAAGTCAGATTTATCAACAAAGCTGAAGGCATAGACACCACCATAGAAGTTTCCGAGGATGACTTTATTCTCGATGCCGCCGAAGAAGCTGGCCTAGACTTGCCCTACTCTTGTCGCGCTGGGGCTTGTTCCACCTGCGCTGGAAAAATTGACTCCGGTACAGTAGATCAATCTGACCAATCTTTCTTGGATGATGAGCAAATTGAAGCTGGTTATGTGTTGACTTGTATTGCTTATCCCACTTCTGACTGTACGATTTTGACCCACAGAGAAGAAGATTTATACGAAAAAAGTTAAAAAAATTAACTTTTGCCATAACATAAAAAAGAAC
>CAWUOF010000556.1:0-3148 GCA_963923765.1 uncultured bacterium
ATTTTACTTAGATAAATCTTCATAATTAATTCAGAGCGATCGCGGATTGTTAAAACTAAAGAAAAATTTTATTATATATTATGAATAAATTATAAAAAAGTTAGCTTTATGGAAACGGAAGCAATAGGTTTTGCCAAAATAGCCCAGCAGGTGGAATCGATCGGCCAACAAAAAGCCAGTGGACAATTAATAATTGCGAGTGGCGATCGCCAATCAAACCTTTATTTTGCCGTTGGCCGTCTTCTCTATGCCACAGGAGTCAACCATAGAGTAAGACGGTGGTTTCGTTCTTTAAAGCAAAATAGTTCAGGTTTTGCCATTGACATAAACAAACTCAGTGGAGACGAACCTTGGGAATTTCAAATGATCCATCAAGGACTCGCTCAAGAACGAATCAGCGTTACCCAGGCCAAAGGAGTAATTAACACCAGCGCCCTAGAAGTTTTCTTTTCTCTGGCACGAGAATCAGATGTTACCATTAATTGGTTTTCTGGCCGACAGCCTTGCCCAGAAAGATTTTTAACCCTGCCCTTGTCCCCTGAAGAAGTACATCAAGTCATACAACAATCTCAGCTTTTATGGAAAAATTGGCAGGAAGCTGGTTTAACCCATCTTTCCCCCATGTTAGCCCCAGTTTTAAGAACATCCCAGCCTGGACAAGAAAAAATTCGCTTATTTCAACTACTTAATGGCAAAAATACCCTGTGGGATATCGCCTTTGCAGTACAACGTCCTGTCACAACAGTTGCTCGTTTTTTAATACCTTGGGTAGAACAAGGCAAAGTTGAACTACGAGAAGTATCCGATCTGCCTTCACCTGTAGTTAAACGTATTTCCACTAATTCTGCCCCCTTGGAAAATAACTCTGGACCGTTAATAGCTTGCATTGATGATAGCCCAGTAGTTGTACAAACATTAGAAAAAATCCTCATACCTGCGGGATATCGAGTATTGAAAATTAACGATCCACTTAAGGAAATGTCAATGCTGGTGAAAAATAAACCAGATTTGATTTTTTTAGATTTGATTATGCCTAATACTAGTGGCTATTCTCTATGTACGTTTTTGCGAAAAACTGGAGTTTTTCAGAAAACACCTATTATTATTCTCACCTCCAGGGATGGCATTGTAGACCGAACTCGGGCAAAATTAACCGGTGCCTCAGATTTTTTGGGTAAACCTCCTGATGCGGAAAAAGTTTTGCATATTATTCAAAAATATCTTAAGGTTGAAGCCCAAAAAGATGCCGATCGTAGCACCGAATCAGATATAAAAACCAGTTTAAATTTAGCCGAAGGCGTTTAAGTAATTGGTCTGGGGCTATATTATTGATTCAGGGTTTCTCAATAAAACTAATCCTCATACCAATTAATTATTGTTATTTGTTTTAGCTAATTGATAATAATCTAGGACAAATAAATAATAAAAAATTTTTCTAAGTGAATTCGCGGATATAATTAAGTGAATTCGCTGATTTTGCTTTGTAAAGAAACTTTGATGACAAAAAATAAAAAAATAATAAAAAATATGTAAAAGAACATTAGCAAAATTTAAATTTATGATAAATCCAGGGGCTTATAAATTTACTAGAATTACTGGGAATCTCAAAAAATTGAGTGATCAACAAGCTACAGGAGAATTACTGATATCCAGTAATGGTCTTTCTAAAAACGATCACCAAACTGCAAATCAATGGCATCTGTACTTTTTCCTAGGCCGTTTACTCTATGCCACAGGTAGCAAACATCGTATTCGTCGCTGGCGGCGATCGCTAAAACAACACTGCCCTCGCCTTGCTTTTAATACCGATATTCTCCCCCCAGACTTACCCAATTTAGCTAAACTTTGGGAATATCAACTACTGTCGCGATTTATCGACCAACGTTTTATCACCCTGCCAGAAGCTAAAGCTATTATTCAAAGTACTACCCAGGAAATCTTCTTTAACCTGGCGATCTAGTCAAAATGTACTAGCCTCTGGTATCCCAGTAAAGCCCCCAACTCCCAAATTGCCTTAATAGAAATTGAACAAATCACAAATTCCACCCAAAAACTTTGGGAACAATGGCAAGAATATGGCTTAACTGATATCGACCCCAATACCGCACCATTTTTACAACAACCTTTAGAATTACAAAAGCAAATTTCTCCGCCAAGTTTCTCTACCCTAAATAAGTTATTAGATGGCCAACATACTTTTTGGGATATTTCTGCTCGCATTGGGCGATCTATAACTATCACTACCCAATTTTTACTTCCATTTATCAAAACAGGAATCCTTAAATTACAAGAAATACCTGATTTACCATCTCCAATTACTACTCCTCCCTCTATTGTAACTAATCCTAATTCCCCACTGATTGCCTGTATTGATGATAGTCCTGTTCTCACTCATACCCTAGAAAAATTATCGTTCCTGCTGGATATCGCCTATTAAAAATTCAGTATCCTCTTACAGAAATGTCTATTCTGGTTAAATATCATCCTAATTTAATCTTCCTGGATTTGTTGATGCCCCATACTAGCGGTTATTCTCTCTGTAAATTTTTGCGAAAAACTCATCAATTTCGCGAAACTTCCATTATTATCCTGACTGGTCAAGATGGCATTATAGACCGCACAAAAGCTAAATTAACTGGTGCTTCTGATTTTTTTTTTAACCAAGCCCCCAGAAGCAAAAAAAATTCTGGCTATGATTCAAAAATATGTCAATTCTAAACCTCAGCCATCTTCCCCAAACATCAAAATTAATCCTAACCAAAATATGAGTTTTGCCCCTGGAGTTTGACTTCAGAAGCTGGCATAAAAGGTAATATATTTATTTTTTCCTGCTTATCAGTAAGTCGGATAAGCTTTTATGATTTTTTTATTATTACAGTAATTTGTATGATAACCCAATACACTCCGCTTAAACCGCTTATCAGGTAAAGATTTAAGGCTTGCCTTGTCTATGTTTTATTAGAAAAGTGCTGTATTTAAACATTATATTTTCCATATTATAAGCATAATATTATCTTAATTTTTGCTTGTTACAATGACTACCATAATACCAAAATTTTTTTAAATATTAATAATTCTTATTATTTTTTTAAAAAATACAGCACTTTGCGTAATTAAACCGGACAGTAACAACAGTGTGCAAAATAAT
>CAWUOF010000557.1:0-3139 GCA_963923765.1 uncultured bacterium
CCCCCTTCCCCAATACCCAATACCCAATACCCATGAAAATCATATTTTTCGGTACCCCAGAATTTGCAGTTCCCACACTCCTAAAACTACTCAATCACCCTGACTTTGAAGTAATAGGAATAATTACCCAACCCGACAAAAGACGAGGCAGAGGAAATCAACTCATTCCATCCCCAGTCAAAGCCTGCGCCCTCAGCCATAACTTACCAATATGGCAACCAGAAAGAATCAAAAAAGACACCCAAACCCTATCATATCTCCAACAAGCACAAGCAGATATATTTGTAGTCATTGCCTACGGACAAATACTCTCCCAAAAAATCCTCAATATACCCCGCTTAGGCTGCATTAACGTACATGGATCAATACTACCTCAATATAGAGGCGCAGCCCCCATTCAGTGGTGCTTATATAACGGAGAAAAACAAACAGGAATCACCACAATGTTAATGGATGCCGGCATGGATACAGGCGCAATGCTATTAAAAGCATACACACCCATCGAACTACTAGACAATGCCGAAAAACTAGCCGAAAAACTATCTCAAATAGGCGCAGACTTACTAATAGAAACCCTACAAAAAATCACAGAAATTAAACCAAATCCTCAAGACTCCCATCAAGCCACCTACGCACCCCTAATTACAAAAACAGATTATTATTTAAATTGGAATAAAACCGCAATAGAATTACACAACCAAATCAGAGGTTTTTATCCTAATTGCATAGCAAAATTTCGTAATCAAACCTTAAAAATTAGCGCTACAGTGCCGATCGGCCCCGAATATTGGCCACAATTACCCCAAAAAATCAACTCCATCAGCCAAGATTGGCCATCATTAACTGCTATTTCTGCACATCCTGGGGAAATAATAAAAATAATTAAAGGAATAGGGCCGATCGTGCAAACTGGTACCGGACTATTACTATTACAAGAAGTACAACAAGCTGGTAAACGAACTCAAAACGGCTGGGACTTCGCTAATGGCACTCGTTTACAAATCGGAGAAATATTAAAAAACGGAGGATAAACTAAAATCATGCTAATAAATTTTCTTCTTCATAAAAACGGCATTGAGAACATGGACCACAAGGATTAACCGCACAACGAATCAACTCAGAATTCGCATTAAAACGACAACTAGCATCACCCAACACCCAGCGATCGCCAATCAAACTCCTTTCCTCCGGTCGTTGTGCAGACTGCACATAAAGAGATATCTTATGTAATTTATAACTTCCCCATCTCAACTGATAACGATGACGACGCTCTAAAATAGCATAAGTTTGTCCCTTCAAATCCAAATAATGCCCCGGCTGTGGACTCCAATCTAACTCAACATTACCCAAAGACTGACGTGGGTCAGTCAAAATCACCTCAGTTGGTAAACTATCTGGCTCCATAAACTTTATACCAAGTAAATTACATCTTTATAAGGTATCTCACCAAACAATCAAAACCCGATTTTATTTACGCTTGATTAAGGATCGCTAATTTTATCAATCAAAATTACTTATAAAAACCCCATTCCACCCTATTTTTATCAATCTTTAACAAGATTTTGGGCCGTTTACAAAACCTATAAAAATATTTCAACAAAATACTTACTACCACAACAAAAACCAAAGCGATCGCCTTCTCAAATACCACAACTAACCACTTAAATAAGCAAACAATGTTACAAAAACCTTCCACATTTTATAATCCCCATACAGATTATCAAAAACATTGGTCTATCGATCGCCATATCACCTTTCTCAATCATGGCTCATTTGGGGCCTGTCCCCTACCAGTTTTACAAGCACAACAACAAATTAGAGATCAAATAGAAAAACAACCCCTACAATTTTTTAACCGCGAATACGAAACACAAATAGACAACGCCAGATCATCCCTCGCTGAATTTATCGGCGCCCCCCCAGATAACCTAGTCTTCGTACCCAACGCCACCACAGGCATCAACGCCATATTAAGATCCCTAGAATTTCAACCCGGAGATGAACTATTAACCACCAATCAAGAATACAACGCCTCCCGGAATATACTTGATTTTGTCGCCCAAAATTCGCGATCGCAAGTAGTCGTCGCCCAAATACCCTTTCCCATCACCTCAGAAGATCAAATAATTACCGCCATCATGGAATGCGTCTCACCCCGCACAAAACTCGCACTCCTAGATCATATAACCAGTCAAACCGCTTTAATTTTTCCAATACAAAAAATAATTAGCCTATTAGCAGAAAAAGGAATAGATACTTTAATAGATGGCGCTCACGCCCCCGGCATGATACCCTTAAACCTAGAACAAATAGGCGCTACATACTACACCGGCAACTGTCATAAATGGCTATGCGCCCCCAAAGGATCAGGCTTTCTCTACGTAGCAAAACACAAACAAAAAACTATTCGACCAGCAATTATAAGTCATGGCGCTAATTCTCTTCGCCAAGATCGATCGCGCTTTCACCTAGAATTTGACTGGGTAGGCACCATCGACCCCAGCCCTTATTTATGCATTCCTATTGCTATTCAATTTATGCGATCGCTCCTAGGCAATAGCTGGCAAGAATTAATGCAACACAATCATACTATGGCATTAGCCGCCAGAACAATAATCTGTAATACACTTAATATTAACATTCCCTGCCCAGATGAATTAATCGGTTCTATGGCATCCATACCTTTACCACAAACAGCACAAGACATTTTACCCATAACAAGTATCCCCGCCTTACAAAATACCTTATGGCAAAACTTTAAAATAGAAGTACCAATAATTATTTTTCCCCAAGCCCCCCAACAACTAATTCGCATCTCTGCCCAGATTTATAATAAATTATCCCAATACGAATATTTAGCCCATACCTTAAAACAATTATAATCTCAACCAAACCACCAACAAAATTTTATTCTCCCCCTCAAAATTTACACCCCATTATTGCCCCTTGTTATTGCCCCTTGTTGTTGCCCTTTGTTGTTGCGCTTTAGCGCTAAAATGGACTATAAACCCAAATCCTAAATATTTGTATATATAAAATCCTATTATTTACAACCACCCCATATAATTTCCTATAATTTCATATAAACTCCTAGAACTGTCTCTTATACACATCTCCGAGCCCACGAGACCTCTCTACA
>CAWUOF010000558.1:0-3132 GCA_963923765.1 uncultured bacterium
AGTATTGCCATAAAGTAAATCATCACCTAAATCACCGGAAATAACATCATTACCAGCATTGCCATAGAGGATATCATTATCTTTACCACCATATATAGTATCATTGCCATCACCACCTAAAAGCAAATCATTACCAGTATTGCCATAAAGTAAATCATCACCTAAATCACCAGAAATAACATCATTACCAACATTTCCATAGATTAAATCATTATCTTTACCACCAAATATGGTATCGTCTCCTAGACAGCCATCGATGGAATCATTACCTATATTACCGTATAAAAGATCATGGCCATCATCACCACAAATAATATCATTACCAATATCCCCTAATACGGTATCATTTCCTAGACCAGCCTTGATGCGATCGTTATCTTTACCGCCAAAAATAAAATCATCGCCATCTTTACCATCAATAAAATCATTGCCTTGATTACCATATATTAAATCGCTACCATTACCTCCATCTAAATTATCATTACCACTTAAACCTAAAATAGTATCATTACCACCTAAACCATTAATAGCTTCATCACTATTTCCCCCCAGCAAATTATCGTTGAAATCTGTGCCATTAATAGTAGTTGTAACGACAGCATTGGGAATTAAAAAAGCATCAAAAACACAATTACTATTATTAACAATAATATTATTAGAAAATTCAAAAGCACCACTATCTACTAAAGCAGTACCGTTATTATCTCCATCAAAAGGTCGAGGGAACCTGCGCTCATCGGTAGCAGGGGCACCAGCACTAACTCCGCTATCAATTGCCGGACTTCCTGGTAATAATGGCATTACTAAAACGCCATTAATATTCTGTAAAGATCCGAGTTTGGGGTCAGCTATGGTAACGCTGGGAGTAACGTTTAAATCACTGGAATCATTAGGATTTTTAGGAGGCCATTGGAAATTTCCCCCGGCATCAGTAAAGGTTTTATCACCAGTTTGTTGTCGAGAATTACCATTACCAACGGCGGTATTATAGGCAACTATTGTATTTTGCAGGGTGATGTTAGAACCTCCCCCCCAAAAACCACCACCAGCAAAGGCGGCATAATTGTTAGCTATAGTGCTGTTAATGATACTTACAGGTGCAGGGCTATCTGTAGCGATCGCGCCGCCCAAGCCTTCTTGACCATTAGCACTTTCGGCTCTATTTCCAGAAAAAGTAGTATTAACAATACTGCCTATAGTATTACTTCCCGAAAAAGGTCCGCCAAAAAATAAACCACCTGCTAAATTTTGCGAAGTGTTATTAGCAATGGTGGTATTTTGTAGCAAAAATTCTGAATTTCCTAACCATATTCCGCTACCTTGACAATTACCATTAGCAGTTTTAATTAATTTATTATTAATGACTGTGCAGCCGTCTATTACTATTTTATCTGGAGGATAAACATATAAAAACATCCCCGCACCTTGACCGGCGCCTTTATTGCCTTCAATGCGGGTGTTACGAATGGTAATTAAACCCCCTATCGGCCCTTGGGAAAAATTTGGCCCGGAAGCATTAGCGCCATCAACATAAACGGCAGCACCAAAACCAGAAGTACTCCCACCATATACAGCACCAGAGGTAGTATCATTATTAATAAAAGTACAGCCATCTATTGTTAAGGGTCCTAAAAGACTATTAATACCAGCGCCATTATTTCCTTTATTATTAACAAATGTACTACCAGTTACAGTTAAAGAACCTCCGCTTTTAGTAGCGATCGCACCACCACCTCTTTCTGTAGCAATATCTATAGTGCCATCATTACCATCAAAAATACAATTAATAACTGTATTGTTACTTTGAAAACCTGTATAAAATCCACCACCAAAACGAGCAGTATTATTTTTAAATATACAGTTTTCTAATACTACATTACCTAAATAACCTCCTCGCAGTCCACCTCCTGCACCTGTATCTTCATCGGTACCTGTTAATTTACCATTGGCAATGGTAATATTTTTTAAGTTAAAATTAACTTGTCTACCCTGAATATCTATAACCCTAGAAGCGTTATTACCACTAACTGTTAAACCTGGTGCTGCTGCCGCATCAATGGTTAAGCTTTGATTAATGATTAAATTGCCTGTAGTTAGAGTAATGGTTTGATTAGCTAAGTTAGGACTAAAAACTATTGTATCTCCTGCTTGGGCAGTAGCGATCGCATTGCGTAAAGAACCCGCCCCACTATCCGCAGTATTTGTAACTGTAATTAAGCCTAAAACTCCCTGATATTTTTTTCCTATATCTGGTTTTAATACTCCAGAATTTTCTATTTCTCCTTTTTGAAATTCTAAGTTCCAATTACCACCTTTATCTATATTACCTGTTTTATCAATAGAAGCAGCTATATCTGCGCCTGTAAATTGACTAAATTTTTCAATAAATTTTTCTCCTTTACCCTCTGCCACATTACAACCATAAAGGAAAATATCAGCATTTTCTCCTAGATAATTTTGCCATTGTTGTAATTGTTCTTTATACGTCTCTATATTATCTATATCTAAATTACTATAACCTAGCAAAATTTGTCCAGAATTACCATGAGACAATATATGTACACTATCAATTGGATTATTATTTAATTTATGTTTTTCTAATTGGGCGGTTATTTGCTCAATACCATCTTGATTAGCATCTAAAAAATAGATTTCTGTACCCTCATTAATTTCTGCTGCTAAAGATTGATAATTATCTATTCTGGTATCAATAAAAACTAAGGATTTAACTGAAGAATTGTTACTAGAAGCTTTGAAGTTGATTATCAGAGGAGTGGCCATGTTTCCGAATCAAAAAAATATCTACTATTTACAATACATTTTTTTCCGGGAAAATCAGATACAAAAACTTATATTTTGTAAAAAAATAATAACGATAAATATTTTTACAGTAGAAATTAAATCCAAGATGTTTTGTATTAAAATTTTAATAAATTAGCTAATTGATAATTATCTGAGCAAAATTAATTATATATTTGCTAGGGTAAATCATAATGTTAATTCCTGATTATATTGTTTAAATCTTGGCTCTGAAGTAACCTACAATTTAAATTTAGGGTAACAATATAATTTTAACTATAGAATTTGTATTACATAATTATTTATTTGTATAGTAGTAATATTGTTGATTGT
>CAWUOF010000559.1:0-3090 GCA_963923765.1 uncultured bacterium
TCAACCTCAATAAATTTTCTGGAAATGTTATAACGGCTGAATTGAACGACAGTTAATGAGATTTAGTATTTTCTTTAACATTATTAATTCCGCCGTTAATTATTCCGCAGAGTGAAGAACTGTATGCTCAAAGTCGTCACAGAGTTTGTTAACAAGATCTTCCATTTCTTTGAAGAAATAGTCTCCTACAGTTTTTCGATTAAGGATTTTGTACTTTCGATAAATTTTGGCAAAATCTTCATAAATTTCATCTTCAGATACATCAGAATTGATTTTAATAATTAGGCGTTTACCTTCTTCTGAGTTTCTAACATATTGGAATAAATCTTGGATTTTTATTTCAAATTCCTTAATTCGTGCGGCTTTGAGATCTTCTTGCTCATTACGGGCTTCAATAATTTCTAGTATATTAAATTGGTAGACGGTTTTACCCGGTTCTTTACCCTTGGCAATTTTGGTTTCTTTTTTTTTCTTGGGTTCCGTGTCTTGTAGTTCAACTTCCACAATACCGATTTGATTGTCAAAGTAAACTTCGATCGCGTCTTTGATATCATCAGTACGGTGTAGTTGATTATAGAGCCGATTGAATAGGCGTAAAAAGGCTAAAAAGCTCGGTTCCTTGTACTTTTCATCGAGTGTAATTACATACTCAATACGGTTAAGGATGGTGAAATATTGCGCTGCTTTTGCTTTAGCATCGGCAGTATGTTGAGGGTTGGCTGAGATGTGCTTTTCAATGCTGCTTTCTAAATCCAGATAGCTTTCTGGCTTGTTGCGTTTGGCATCGTCGTTAAAGATGTGGAGAAATAGATCAAAAAACTGGTTATATACTCCAGACTTTTTCAGTTCTAAAAAGAGGATATCTAAAACCCGTCGATCGCTAAATGGATCGAAATCACTTACCACCACATCAGAGAAATGCTCAAAGGCATCTTTAATAGTTTGGACATTGACATTATTGTAAGAGAAATCAACGATTTTACAGTCGTTTTTATATTTGGCTGTGCGGTCAACCCGTGAAATAGCTTGAATAGCCGCAATACCTCTAATTTCTTTGTCAAGGAATAGGGTATGTAGTCGCCGCTCATCAAATCCAGTTTGCAGCTTGGCCACAACAATAATTAAGCCATTTTTTCTTAAGGCAAAGTTTTCTAAGACTTTTTCCTCGCTGAGTCCATCATTTAACCCGGTAGCGCTTTGCTGGTCTTGATTGCTGGAGTAAACTACATAGATTGGAGCATCAGCGTATTTCGCGTATTTGGGCTGTTGGGTAAAGGTTTGGAAATGTTGCTTAATGGCTTCTGTATAGAGAATTGCGGCTTTGATGGAGTACACCGCTAACATGGCTTTGCCTGTGCCTCTGATTTGTCGATAAACATCTTTAACCAGTAAATCTGCAATATATTTACTAATTGCGTCTATGCGATCGCGTTCTTCGTAGATTTGCTTTTTATCAATGTCTTTGTAATTGGGTTCCTCAAAGCCCTCTAGCTCATTACTGGGAATATCAAACAGCATTTTTGAGGCAACGGGAACAATATTTTTAATGGGGTTGAGGATAAATCCATCTTTGATAGCTTCATTCATGGTGTAGGAGTCGAAGGGAACCCACAGTTTTTCGCTTTCGGCATAGCCGCTAAATTCTCCAAATCGTGCCAGGGTGTTATCATCTGGGGTAGCGGTGAAGCCAATGAGTAGGTTTTTTTTAGTACGAATCAGATTATATTGGCGATTTGTGTCAAAAGGGGTTTGTAATTCATCGAAGATATTGATCATTTCTTCGTGTTGGCTGCCACTATTGGAGCGGTGAATCTCATCAATTAGGAAGACGATACGGAGGTTAGCGAGTTTCTGGAGGGTGTCAGCATCGAGGATTTTTTGTACATCTTGGAATTTTTGCAGGTTGATAATGACTAAGCGCTTATCGGAGGTGAGGGCTTCTTGAAAGGTTTTTTTGTCGTGGGCTTCAAGGAACATGGAATTTTCTATGTTCATGTTCCGCATTTTGGCATCAATCTGGCTGCGGAGTTGGAGACGATCGACCACAATCATAACTTTATCGTAAATATAAGCACCATTGCGGCGGAGGTCTTTAAGTTGTAGTGCAGTCCAGCCGATAATATTGGATTTACCAAACCCGGCGGCGTATTGCAGCAATAGGGAATAGACGTTTTTATTATTGGCGTAGGCTTTACGCTTTTCAATCAGTTCGGCGCGTTTGTTGGGGGTAATGTGGGCAAGTTGTTGCTCTAGTTGGTGAATGAAGTAATCGTCTTCGAGTTCGTGTGTTAAAAACTCATCAATTTTTGCCAGAATTTTGTCAGTGCCAAATTTTTGTTTAGGACGGGGGCAAATGAGTTGTCCTTTTTCGTCTTTGAGTTCTTTGCGACCGTTGATGGTGTAAACTTCCCGCTCAATGAAGTTGTAATAGAGAATTTCTTTTTCAATAAAGCTTTTGCCATAGTGGTAGCTAAAAAGTTCTTTTAGTTTGTCTTTTTTGTCGGCTTCAGGGTTAAGTACGGGATAAGGTTTGAAGATATCAGAGACTTTATCCTTAAAATCCTCAAGGTCATATTTTCCGGCTCGACAGGTGGTTAGGGCTTCGTCAAAGAATTGCTCGATTGTGCGAATAATGTAGGTTTCGGCAATGTCGGTGGTGGTGATATGGATGGCTTTTTCAAAGATTTTCAGAAAGTCGCGGCGGTGATGTTCTTTTTCGGCATCGCTGAGGTGAGAATTGCGATCGAAGATTTCGTAATATTTTCTAATGGCTTCAAAGTAGTCTTTAGTAACTTTGCCTCGTCCGTTTTTCTTGGCGGTTTGGTTGCTGAAATTGGCTTTTAGTTCGCTGTAGCCGAGGTATAGACCATTGACAAAGAAGCATAAATCGGGGCGAAAAGCAAAGATTTTTTGATTTTGATATTCGTATTTGTAGGGGAGTTCTTGAATAACGGAAAATATATTTTGTTTAAAGAGTTCGCTATCGTGAATTATACTATCATCGGTATAGAAAAGATGGAGTTTAATGCCTTGTAGGGTAACGGATTTATTGGCATTGATAAATAGTGCCATATTCCGACTGCTGGCGAT
>CAWUOF010000560.1:0-3076 GCA_963923765.1 uncultured bacterium
AGGTCTCGTGGGCTCGGAGATGTGTATAAGAGACAGAATATATCCTAGGCAAAAGGTAACAATTAAATTGTTTAGTTTGTATTTATAATTGTTACCCATTTGTTATATAAATTATTGTTAAAATATCACCTTATATTTATAATTTAACCAACATAATCTAAATAATCCCAAGTTATTCTACTTAGAGGATAAATAATTTTTTAATTTTAAAATTTAGGTATTTTTAAAATAACCTTGGCAATTAAATATATAAACTGGAAATAGTTTAGTTCCCATGTTAACGCCTAATAGTAACATAAGAGAGGCAACAAGGGAAGTACGGATGCATACCAGTAATAATTAAAATGGATATACCATTATTTAACCCCTGGGTGGGATAATTTAATTAACTTCCCAATAGCCGAAAATATGGCAAGAAGCGAATAATTAGGAGCGAATAATTATTGACAAGCTTTAACGTCGGAAAGGCACAGGGTTCAACAATTGTACTTCACTAATCTGAATGATATAAGGGGCAAATTTATTTTTTCCATAGGAACCAACCCAAATACGATAAGTACCGGGTAGCCATTGGCCAATAATACCGGGGTCTTTACCCCGAAAATCATCATTACACCAAGTCCCGCCGGGACCTTTAATTAAAAGGGTGGTATCTTCTGGACTTTTTACCTGAAGACTCAGATAATTAAAAAAAGAAGTTAGTTCTAAAATATGACCTGGTTGCTCATTCGCCATGCCTACGCAGGGACCATTAGGAGTTTCTTGGCGACCTGCAATTGTTTCGAGAGGGATAGATCCTCCACTAATACCCCGCACAGTCACAGGGTCAGGGGAAAATCTAGGACCAATTCTCACATTTTGATATAAGGATGGCACTTCCTGGGCTATAACAGGAGTAACGAAATATAGTTTACTCGCAGCAATAGCCATTAGAAAAAATACTCCTCGATGTAGCAATTTACATTGCATTTTAGTTGTTATAAAAATTAGGTGTTTGTAATTAATCAAGATATACACCTCTGTAATATTAAAGACAGCTAACTTTTAAAAGCGGTTCCTTTGTATTTCCAGAGGTTTCTATTTTGATTTTATTTAGTTAGGTTTAGCGCTGCTTGTAGACGAGTTTGAGCTAGAGACCTTTGCTGAAGCAGTAACCAAGATTGTATCAGATCCGGGCCGTGTACATCACCTGTTAAGGCGGCTCGTAAACTTCGCATGACTAGCCCTTTTTTGACTTTCTGCTCTTTGGTTACTTTTTGAATTATTTCTTGGGCTGTGGCAGTAGTTAGGGAAGAATAGCTGGTTAAAATAGCTTCTATTGCTTGTATAACAGCTTTTGCACCTTCTTGATTAAGTTGAGTAATGGCTTCTTCAGTAAATTCTACTGTTGGTGTAAATAGCATCTGGCTCATTTCTACGGCATCTTGTAGACGGGTGAGACTGGGGCCTATTAAAGCGGTAACTTGTTCTAGCCAAGGGCGATCGACTACTGAATCGAATTTATAGCCAGCTTCCTGCCATACTGGAATTAACATATCTGTTAATTTATCTATTGGTATTTCATGGAGATATTGACTATTTAGCCAATTTAATTTATCCCAGTCAAATTTTGCTCCGGCTTTATTTACCCTATCAAAGCTAAATTCTGTTGCAGCTTGGGCTAGGAGAAATATTTCCTTGGTTGAGTCTGGGGGCGACCAACCTAATAGGGTCATGTAATTAACCATTGCTTCGGCAGTATAACCTAATTGTTGGAAGTCAAAAATTGAGGTAACTCCATCGCGTTTAGAAAGTTTCTGCCCTTCTTTGTTTAAAATTAGGGGTGTGTGGGCAAATTCGGGAACTGTTGCCCCTAAAGCTTCATAAAGCAATATTTGTTTAGGAGTATTACCGATATGATCTTCGCCACGAATAACGTGGGTGATATTCATGTCGATATCATCTACAACTACTGCCAAATTATATAAAGGTTGACCGATATTTTCTTTACTAGAAGCCCGGGCAATTACCATATCTCCGCCTAAGTCGCTGCCTTTCCAGGTAACTTTACCCCGGACCATATCATGCCAGGAGATTATTCTATCATCATCTATTTTGAAACGAATTACGGCGCTGCGTCCTTCGGCTTCAAAGGCTGCTTGCTGTTCTGGTGTAAGGTTACGATGGCGGTTATCATAGCGAGGTGCTTCTTTTCGAGCTTTTTGGGCGTTACGTAATTCGTCTAATTCGGCTTCGGTGGTGTAGCAACGGTAGGCTAAACCTTTTTCTAGTAAGGTTTTAATGGCTTGGCTATAGAGTTCTAGGCGTTGAGATTGAAAAAATGGCCCTTCATCCCAGTTAAGTCCTAACCATTGTAAGCCGTCGAGGATGTTTTGGGTGTATTCAGGGCGCGATCGCTCCAGATCTGTGTCTTCTATACGTAAAATAAATTTGCCGCCTTGATGACGGGCAAATAACCAGTTAAATACAGCAGTGCGGGCTGTCCCTATATGTAAGTTGCCAGTGGGACTGGGGGCTATACGAACTCTTACTGTCACAATACATTATCTCCAAAGGAGTGCTTTTTAGATTTTAGATGTTATTTTGTTCTGGCAAAAATGCAAAGCTATCTACCAAAATAGCGATCGTGTTTATTATCCCATCATCCATTATGCTAAGGGACAAAATCATATAAATATCTATTTCGAGAAATTTTTGTTTTTTGATATAAAAAAATGCAGGCTAGTTTATAACTATAACCTGCATCTTTTGTAGTTTTTTAAAACATAAATAGTTTTATAAAACATAAAACCATTGTAGAGCTTTAACGGGACTGACGGGGCTCGAACCCGCAACTTCCGCCGTGACAGGGCGGTGCTCTAACCAATTGAACTACAGTCCCCTGTTGGACACAATCTCTATTGTTACCTAACTTCCCAAATTTGTCAATAGTTTTTTGAAAAAAATTTTGGATAATTTTTTCCCTAGATTTTTTGGGCTTTGTCCAGGAAAAATCTGGATTATTTTGGGGCATTGGGTATTGGCATGGGGCTAAATAATTGATAATTGATAATTGATAATTGGGCATGGGGCTAAA
>CAWUOF010000561.1:0-3072 GCA_963923765.1 uncultured bacterium
AAGAGACAGATCGAGGTCAGATGCATAAAATGTTATTTTTGTCAACCCCCCTATTAAAATAGATTTAAACCAAAAATCCCCGCAAAGCATCCACAATTGCCTTAAACTAAAGGGTGCTTTATTTGTCGAGAATTTACCTAAAAACCGTGCGGAAAATAGTCATTGCTGGCAACTGGAAAATGTACAAAACCCAGGCAGAGGCACTGGAATTCTTACAGAAATTTATGCCTACCCTGGAAGCAACCCCATCAGAAAGGGACATAATTTTATGTGTTCCCTTCACAGATCTGGGCATTATGTCACAAAATTTGCATGGTAGCCGCGTGCAACTTGGTGCCCAAAATGTCCACTGGGAAAAGGTTGGCGCTTTTACAGGAGAAATTGCCGCGCCCATGCTGACAGAATTGGGCGTGCGTTATGTAATTATTGGTCATAGTGAAAGACGGCAATATTTTGGAGAAACTGATGAAACTGTGAATAAGCGGCTAAAATCAGCGCAAAGTCATGGTTTAACCCCTATTCTCTGTGTGGGGGAAAGTAAGCAACAGCGAGATGCAGGGGAAACAGAATCTCTAATTATTAGCCAACTGCAAAAAGGTTTAGTAGATATAGACCAAAATAACTTAATTATTGCTTACGAACCTATCTGGGCGATCGGTACCGGCGACACCTGCGAAGCCAAGGAAGCAAATCGAGTTATAGGGTTAATTCGCAGTCAACTTACTAACTCTAATGTGCCTATTCAGTATGGCGGTTCCGTCAAACCTGATAACATCGATGAAATTATGGCTCAACCAGAAATCGATGGCGCACTTGTGGGCGGCGCAAGTTTGGAAGCTGCTAGTTTTGCCCGAATTGTTAATTACAAATAGCTATAACTAATTAGGGGCGCATATTTCTAATTTTAAAACCTGTTGTTGCGATGCAAGCGCTTTTCATGGACTATGAATAAAAATTATAGATATTTACATAGTTAAAATACTGGTTTTTTACAATTAGAAGATGCCCCCTAATTAGTAGGTAATGAACATCAAGAATATAAAAACCAAAATTATTAATTAACTTAATAAAATTCGATCGCATCTGATATGACTCAAACTCGCTTAAATAATTTTCAATGGGGTAAACGCACCTATCTCATGGGCATACTTAATGTTACCCCCGATAGCTTTAGTGATGGTGGAGATTTTTTCACCCCAGCAACAGCTTTAAACCAAGCAAAATATTTAATATCAGCCGGTGCAGATATTATTGATATTGGCGGTCAATCAACTAGACCAGGTGCTGAGGAAATTTCCCTAGATGAAGAATTAAATCGAGTTGTGCCTATAGTTGCAGCCTTACGAGAAAAATCCGAAATAACTATACCTATTTCTGTTGATACTACTCGATCGACTGTCGCTAAAGCAGCTATTATAGCCGGTGCAGATATCATTAATGATATTTCTGCCGCTACTTTTGATAGTGATATGTTAAATGTTGCAGCCCAGTTAGATGTTCCAATTATATTAATGCATATTCGTGGCACTCCCCAAACTATGCAACAATTAACTAATTATCAAGATTTAATTACCGAAATATATCAGTTTTTAGCTGATAGAATAAATGCTGCTAAATTGGCAGGCATTGATGCATCTAAAATTATTGTTGACCCTGGTATTGGTTTTGCTAAAACCTACGAACAAAATATTACTATACTGCAAAAATTATCAATATTTCGTTCTTTAGGTTGTCCGCTTTTGGTTGGACCATCCCGAAAAAGTTTTATCGGTAAAATACTCGATCAACCTGATGCAAAACAGCGTATATGGGGAACTGCCGCCGCTTGTTCTGCTGCTATTGCTCATGGTGCAGATATTCTCCGCATTCACGATGTATCAGAAATGTATGATGTTTGTCGTGTTGCTGATGCTATTTTTAGAGGTATATATTATATCTGAAAATTTAGCTATTTTTTATGGGTTACTGGGAGGATTGTTTGGTAAATTACTACCATTGGGGGGAATATTGGATGAGTTAGGATTGGGAATATTTGGGAAAGAATCTATCAAATTTTCGACTACATCAGATAAGGATTTCGGATCCATAAATATAATTTTAGAATTAGGACTTTCACCTAATTTCTGTGTTGCTTCTACATATTTTTGCGCTATTAAGTATTGCAAGGCTTCTTTACTATTGGGATGTGATTGTAATGCTTGAGCAATCTTTTTTACAGATTCTACGGTGCTTTCTGCGGCTAAAATTTCCGCTCTTTTTCTAATTTCTGCCGATCGCTCCATTTTCAGAGATTCTAATACTGTTTTAGGCGGACTAATATTTTTAAATTCAACCCGTATAACTTTTATCCCCCAAGGTCCTGTTGCCTGATCTAAAACTTGCAATAATACTCTATTAATTTGATTAGCAGAAGATAAAATATCTTCTAATTTCATCTGACTAATTATAGCTCTGATATTAGTTAATACCAGATTTTTCATGGCTTCTTCTAAATTATCAATATTATAAAAAGCATTATGTAAATTAAAAATCTGCCAATATATTACTGTATCCATTTCTACATAAATTTTATCTGCGGTAATTGCTTGTTGAGTAGGAATATTAGAAAATCTCTCTCTAATAGTTTCTTCTATAACAATATTTTCTAGTAATGGAATAATGAAATTTACCCCAGGTTTTAATTTACGCTTATATTTGCCTAAACTCTCTACTAAAGCTTCATTACCTTGGGTGATAATTTTCATTGACCCTACGGTAAAGCCAATAATTATCACCCCTAATGGAATAAAAATAGCTAATAAAAAAGAAATCATAATTATCTACTATGATTAACTATAATTGATAATAATTTTATCCTGGTTATAACTGTTACTAAAACAATTATATTAATACCATAAACTTAAATTAAATATTCAAATTTCCTCCTGGTTTAGGTTTGATTCCTTGTTATTATATATGGTGTTTTGGTTCGATCGCATATTTAGGCATTTTAATTTTTAACCGAGAAACAATTATTTGCGCTATTAATAAGTTAAAAGCTGTCTCTTATACACATCTGACGCTGCCGACGAT
>CAWUOF010000562.1:0-3064 GCA_963923765.1 uncultured bacterium
ATTTACAGGATATGTTTATTTTTTTTTCTGTAACAGTTTCAAAAGTAACAACTTAAAGGATGATAAAAGTTATTGTTTCTACTATGACTTTTGTCATATAGCAGGGAACAGGGAAATTTGCAGCTTGAGATAAATTTGCGAGAAAAACTGATTAAGTAATTAGAATTTTTCTGGAATTACCATAAAACCCTATTTTTATCAATTCATGGCTAGGACAATTGCTAAGATCGATCGCCTTTAAGGGGATTTTAATTATTGCTCCAGCTTTCCGAGAAATTACTGAAAATTAAAGTCTGATTAAACTTACCTAACCAGATTTAAGAAGTTTTGTTAAATTTTTCTGATTAATTTCATTTTTAGCGATACAGGCTATGAAATTCCATGAATTTTTATTATGATGGGTGTAATACATGGGGTAGTTTACCCCCCATTTTACTCCCCCTTTTTTTAGTCATAGAAAAAAAATCTCCTACTGTGAAAGTTTTTAGGGAAATTTTTCGGGCTATCAAGGGGGAAAAAGGGGTGAGTATAAGCAATATCGTTCGCAGGCGATAAAAAAATATGACGGAAAATTACCCAAACATTAAACGTTTGCTAGAAACAAAGCAGTGTCAGGGGGGCGATCTGACTGAGGCCCATTTAGTCAGATTAAATCTGAATGGTGCTGACTTAAGTGGTGTCAAATTGGTATTAGCCAATTTGAATGGGACTAAACTAAACGAAGCTAATTTAAGTGGTGCGGATCTGAGTTTTGCTAATTTGGTGGCGACAGAATTAGTAGGAGCCATTCTTAGTGGTATCGATGCCCAAGGAGTTAATTTGCTGGAAGCGCAGCTAGAAAATGCTAATCTGAGCGGGGCTGATTTGGGTTTTGCTAATTTAGTCAAAACTAATCTTAAGAAAGCTAATCTGAGCGGGTCTACTTTAGATGGTGCAAACTTAATTGGTGCCGTGATGAATGGTGCTAATTTAAGTGGTGCTGACTTGGGCGGTGCTAATTTAGGACAAGCTGAATTAAGCGCTGCTAATTTAGTTAATGCTGATTTAAGTGATAGTCGCTTGGTAGGTGCAGATCTAAGCTATGCAAATCTAAAGGGAGCAAATTTAAGTAGTGCTAATTTGTTATATGCTAATTTAACGGGAGCGAATCTAACGGAAGCGAATTTGAGCGGGGCTAATCTTAATCATGCTAAATTAGATGGGGCGATCGGACTACCACAAACTGAAACCACAATAATCACAACAAAATCTGCAAAAGAGTCGCCAAAAGAGTCGCCAAAAGAGTCGCCAAAAGAGTCGGCTAAAGTATCCAATAGATCACCTGCTACTACATCCAATCTTGCTTACATTAATTTTGCTCAATCTGCTCAATCAATTGCTAATGGCGGAAATTCGTCTTTTTCTATACCGCGATTTGGCATACAATAAGTGATTTGTTTTTGGGAAATTTCAGGGTAATTTATAATCATAACTACGCGGATAAGTAAGGCAGAAAGCCAGGAAAAAAAATCCTAGAATTTTGATATTTTTTTTCTCTTCGTTAGCAGCAAAAATAGTGTTAGCTAAATCGATATGGCTATTTATTTAATTACTGCCGATGAAAATAGGAAATAAAAAACCCGTTTTAGCTACAAAACGGGTTTTTAGTTATAAGAGAAAACTAAAAATAAAAGAAAACTAAAAAGTTGCCAGGGCGCGTTCTATAGCTTGTAATGCCGCGTCAATGTCGGAAGAGGTGACAATCAAAGGCGGGACAAAACGCACGACTTTTAAGCCGGCGGGAACTAGCAATAAACCTTCAGCAATAGCAGCTTTAACTATATCACCAGCAGTTAATTCTACATCGGCTTTAATTTCCATGCCGTTAATTAAACCCCAACCGCGAACTTCAGAAATGAGATGGGGATATTTATTAGCAATTGCTTGTAAACCTGTGCGTAATTGTTCGCCTCGATCGCTGACATTGGCGAGAATATTTTCTTGTTCTAAAGCTGTACAAACTGATAGGGCTACGCCACAAGCAAAAGGATTTCCACCAAAAGTACTAGCATGATCTCCTGGGGAGAAAACATCACAGAAAGATTTACATAACAGGGCACCGATGGGAATTCCTCCCCCTAAGCCTTTGGCACTGGTGAAAATATCTGGTTCAATGCCTAAATTTTCATATCCCCATAGTTTGCCCGTGCGACCCATACCGACTTGGACTTCATCGAGGATAAGTAAAATGCCTTTTTCGTGGCAAATTTCCCGTATTCGTTGGAAATAAGCTCGATCGCCAGGAGTGACCCCGCCTTCTCCCTGTAAAGGTTCTAGGAGAATAGCTGCTACTCGACGTTTATCGGCATCAATTTGAGCAATTGCTGTTTCTACTGCGGCAATATCGTTGTAAGGTATGTAATGGAATCCAGGTACTAAAGGAGCGAAATTTTTTTGATACTTCGGTTGTCCAGTCGCGGTAATGGTTGCTAAAGTCCGTCCGTGAAAACTGGCATGGGCGGTTAAA
Organism: uncultured bacterium; assembly: GCA_963923765.1. Taxonomy (GTDB): domain Bacteria; phylum Cyanobacteriota; class Cyanobacteriia; order Cyanobacteriales; family CAWUOF01; genus CAWUOF01. The sequence goes on from CAWUOF010000562.1 coordinate 2,507, forward strand.
ATAATTGGTTCGTCAATGTTTAAAACTGTATGGGCGTATTTGCGGGCTAATTTAATTGCTCCTTCATTAGCTTCGGCGCCGGAGTTGCAGAAGAAAGCGCGATCGGCACAGGAATGCTGCACTAGCCATTTAGCTAATAAGCCTTGTTCGGGTATGTAGTAAAGATTAGAGACATGATGCAGTGTTTGAATTTGACGATTGACCGCTTCAATTAAGACTGGATGGGCATGACCTAAGGTACAGGTAGCTATGCCGGCTACAAAATCTAAATATTCCCGATCTTGGGTATCCCAAACACGGCAGAGTTTTCCTCGTTTTAGGGCGATGGGAAACCGCCCATAAGTTGCCATGACAAAGCTATCAAACTCTTCTGGGTTAAATATTGATTCTGCGGATGCTGATAATTCTTGTATTAGGGTTTCTGGACTCACTTTGACAGACTCCTGCGATCGCATTTTTTCTAAATATTGCAATAGATTAGATTTTATGTCAGTCCCGCTAATATTTCCCCCTGTCTCTTATACACATCTCCGAGCCCACGAGACCTCTCTACATCTC
>CAWUOF010000563.1:0-3057 GCA_963923765.1 uncultured bacterium
GACGCTTTTTTAGACTAAATAGCTTTAGTCCACATAGCTTTAGTCTACAAAAATAATCTGTAGCATAGTCCAATTTAACTATTAAACAGGATTTTTCAACCTTGACAAACAATCAAGCCAATAAAGCATTAAAAAGATAGCCTACCCCGATGATACCAAGGGTAACTAAACTAATAAACAAAGCTAACAATTGCGGACGTAGTACTTTTCTAAGAATAATCATTTCTGGTAGAGATAGGGCGGTAACTGCCATTGTGAAAGCAAGTATAGTGCCTAAAGGCATTCCTTTATTTACCAAAGCTTCGGTAATGGGTAAAATTCCGGCTATATTGGCGTAGAGAGGAACTCCGATCGCAACAGCAATAGGAACGGCTAAAGGATTATTTTTACCAGCAATATTACTAATTAAATCTGTTGGTACATAACCGTGAATTACCGCACCTATAGCAATCCCCCCAACTACATAAGGCCAAACAACTTTAAAAATTTCGTTAGCTGAATATTGACCTTGCTGAAATCGCTCTTTCCAGGTCATGTTAATATTGGCTAAATCTTCATCATTTTCTTGTTTCTGGTAACGAGTTTTTTGCAATTCCCATACAAAATCTTCTACCCAATTTTCTAGGTTAAGTTTACCAATCAAATAACCTGTAATAATTGCTAAAATTACACCAAAACTGATATAAATTAAAGTTACTTTTAATCCGAATAATCCCCAAAGTAACACTATTGCTACTTCATTTACCATTGGGGCTGAAATTAGGTAAGAAAAAGTTACTCCCAAGGGTACGCCTGCTTCTAGGAATCCGATAAATAAGGGAACTGCGGAACAGGAACAAAAAGGCGTAACAATTCCTACACAAGCCGCCATAATATTACCAAAAATTGTGCGTTTTCCGCCGAGCCAGTGGCGCACTTTTTCGGGTTCTAAAAATGTTTGCAAGCTGCCGACAATAAAACTAATTGTTAGGAGCAATGTTAATACTTTGGGAATATCGTAGAAGAAGAAATGCAGGCTAGTACCCAAGGGAGAATCTAAGGATAAACCGATAACTTGGGTAACAATTGTTTTGGCCAGCCAATCAAAGGGATAAAATAAATCAAACATAATATTATTTATTATTAATTATAGGCGGGAATTACCCGCCTATTGAAATATTAGCGATTAGCTAAAAGAGGCTGTATTTGTTCTGGGGAGATAACTTTGCCTTTACTGACTATTTTACCATTGATAGCTAAGGCTGGGGTGGAAAATACGCCTCTTTTAGCTATTTCTATTTGGTCAGTAATATGGGATACTTCTGCTTCCATACCAAGGGCAGCTATTGCTTTTTTGGTATTTTCTTCTAAATCGTTGCATTTTTTACAACCCGATCCGAGAATTTCTACTTTTATTGCGGTCATACAGTTACTCCTGTTGTGAGAGATTTAATTAAATTTGCTACTTTTTCTTTGATTTCATCACGCACTCTTTGAAAAGTTGCGATCGGCTGTCCATCGGGGTCATCAATTTGCCAATCTGCAAACACTTCTCTTGTTACCCATTCTGGCGGTAAATTTACACCACAACCACATAAAGAAATTACTACATCATAATTTTCTGGTGCAAAATCATTTAAAATTTTTGAGGTTTGATTAGTAATATCAATGCCAATTTCTGACATTACTTGTATGGCGGTAGGATGTACTGTGCTTGCGGCTAATCCGGAACTGGTAACAAATATTTTGTTTGCTCCTAATATTCTAGCAAATCCTTCTGCCATTTGCGATCGACAGGAATTTTTTTTGCAAACAAACATGATTTTTTTCATGGTAAAACCCAAGAATAATAGCGGGAATTTAATATTTTAAATTAGCTTAATTAGCAGTTTCTAATTTATCTGCATGAAAAACCTGTTTTCGGCACCATAAGGCAACATTTACTAAGCTAATTAACACGGGAACTTCTACTAAAGGACCGATAACGGCAGCAAAAGCAGCACCGGAGTTAATGCCAAATACGGCAATAGCAACGGCTATGGCTAATTCAAAGTTATTACTAGCAGCAGTAAAAGCTAATGTGGCAGATTTAGCGTAGTCGGCTTTTATTTTCCATGCCATGTAAAAACTAACTAAAAACATTACGACAAAGTAAATAAGTAGGGGAATAGCTATGCGTATTACATCCATTGGAATTTGTACGATTAGATTTCCTTTTAAACTAAACATTACTAAGATGGTGAATAGTAGGGAAATTAAAGTTATTGGGCTGATTTTGGGGATAAATTCGTGATGATACCAACTTCTACCTTTTGCTCTGATTAAGGCAACGCGAGTAAAAAATCCTGCTAAAAAGGGAATGCCTAGATAGATAAAAACGCTCTGGGCAATCTCACCGATACTAATGGCGACTATGCTGCTTTTTAAGCCAAATATGGGCGGTAGTATTGTAATAAAAAACCAAGCGTAAAGACTGTAAAATAATACTTGGAATATGCTGTTAAATGCTACGAGTCCGGCGGCATATTCTGTATCACCTTTGGCTAAATCATTCCAGACTATTACCATTGCTATACATCGGGCTAATCCTATCATTATTAAACCGACCATATATTCGGGATAATTGTGGAGAAATAGGATAGCTAATAGGAACATTAAAATCGGGCCGATTACCCAGTTTTGGAGTAGGGATAAACCGAGAATTTTTGTGTTACGAAAGACATCTACTAATTCTTCGTATTTTACTTTAGCTAAAGGCGGATACATCATTAAGATTAAGCCTATAGCAATGGGAATGTTAGTTGTTCCGATTTGGAAACTGTTGATAAAGTTTTCTATTCCTGGAATTAGATATCCTAGCAGTACACCTATGGTCATGGCTAGAAATATCCATAGTGTTAGGAAGCGATCGAGAAATGATAGTTTTCGAGAAATAGCTAAGGTTTTCATTTTTTCCTCTCTGGGGCTATTTTGTCCGGTGGCGATCGAAACAGCCACAGCCAAATAAACCCATTTCAATAAAACTTGATATGTTTATTGAATCAAAAAAAATTGATTTGTCAAGTTAAGTTTTATGGC
>CAWUOF010000564.1:0-3047 GCA_963923765.1 uncultured bacterium
TCGATCGACTGTGGATAAAGATATGATGGCTTTGCCTCTACGTCTTTTCTGGGAAATAATGACTTGGATGGAAAAGGGAAATTTAGCCAGAAAAGTTAATTTATTTGGTGAAGCAACTTTAGTTTTACAGTCACCAGAATATATTACTAATATAGATTTTGCTAATAGTCACTTTGACATGAATTTTGACTGGCAAGAAAATCAACAAATCCGAATTTATGCGTTAATTCATGCGGCTGTTAACTATTTCTTTAATAAAAATTATGATAATCAGTTACAACGAGATGAAATATCTGTAAATTACGATAACATTACTGATAATCTTACTGATAATCTGCCTGATAATCTAACCTATAATATATCTCCGGCAACACCAGCAAAAAGTTTAGTAGCTGAAAATGTTTCTATATCAGATAAAAAAACGGAAAAAAATGATATAGATGTTTGGTTAACTATGGGAGATTTATTTGGGGCAAAATCCATAAAGGAGAAAAATCAAACATCTGGGAATATTAACCCTATAATTAATAGTAATATACCCAATACACCTAATACACCCACAGGAAAAACTGAGGATATAACCGGGGAGAATATTAGTAATAATTCTCAGGATATCCCAGAGATAACGGGAAATAAATCTAGGGAAAAAATCACCCAATTTTTGCTAAAACCTATTGAAATTTTAACACCTAAGAAAAAATCTATAGGTAATCAGGGAATTATCCAAAAAGTAGGTAATGTTGTCAAAAAAAATAAAATTACCGGAAAAGAAAATAATTCTAGGGTATCGCCAGTTACTCCAGGTGTTGCGATCGCCTCTGAGAAAAATTTAGTTGGGGAAAATAGGGAAGAAATAGAAATAATTAATTCTTCTTTAGAAAATATACCTGTTTCCTCTATGCAGACAGCAGATAATATTAATGTGTCAGGGATGGGGTCTTTAATAGAGGATAAAAATATATGTAATTCCCCAGGAGAAGACTTTATTGAAACACAGGCTACTGCCATTGGCTATGAAAAACATTATCTGGAAATTATCCTAGATTGGCTCGATCGCGGTATGCTATGGCTGGAAAATGTGATAATTCGCATTTGGGACACTATCCGGGAATATTTGGCCAAATTGCAAAATCGGCCCAAATAAAACGATCCGGAAAATCGGCCCATAAATAATTGGACAAATTCCCCAGCCCAATAATGATTAATTAAACGTAAAAAATCAAGACGATCGCAAAAAAATCCAAAATAATAAAAAATTAGCTTTGTCCTGTCCAGAGTTAATTAGATAAGAAAAGCAAAAAAATGATAACATTCCGGTATTATGAAAAGGCTATCATCACTATCTGTGATAAATACCCAGCCTGTTAAACCTCTGGAGAAACCGGAATGCTTACCCTGAAAATAGTTGTCAATATCGTTGTCGCCTTTTTCGTACTGTTATTTATGTTCGGATTTTTAAATAACGATCCTTCCCGTAACCCCAAACGTCGGGATATGGAATAAATAGCAGGTAAAATCATGCCTCAGGCCACAATAAGGGGAACTGGCAAGCAGCCAGCCCAAAAAGTAGGGTTGAGGTCATGCTTCAGGACTGTTTATTAGTATAATAATTGCTAAAATATGCCCTATCCGGTCCCGTCGCCTGAACCGCCTGCCATTGTTCATCCCTTATCGCCTGGGGAAGCTGCCCAGAAAGATATTTTGGGTCAACTGCCAAGGAAGACACAGACAAATAGCAGACGATCGCAGCTAAATCAAGTAAATACTTCGGTAGTATTACCTAATCTACCAGAAACTTTCCCGCCAGAAAAATCTAGTAATAATAGTCAGGTAATTAATGGTAAAGGTCGATCGTCAGTATTGGGCGATGCGATCGAAGCTGGATATCCAGTATATCCGGCGGCAGAGTCATTACAAAATAATTTATTACCAAATAACAATCAACAGGCAACGGTAGCAACACCGCAGCCTATTACCCTTGCGCCTATTAATTTACATAATAATACAAATAATAATACAAATAATAATACAAATAATAATGTAGATGGAAATATAACAAAATTATCCACATCAATAGAAGTAAAACAAACAGAAGTATTTCCAGAAAAAACAGCAAAGATAAAATTATTACCAATATGGAAGCCCAGGGTAAATCAACCTTTGGCTGGTGTGGAGTTAGATAAAACAGTAAATTCAACACATTTAAATATAGATGAAATAACAGATAATACATCTAGTCAATTATCTAATAATAAAAAAATCCAAAACGATAGGTTAGAAGCAGAAAATACTAAGGAAGAAGTAATAAAACCAGATATTACACAGTCAATAAGTAAACCGGAAATAGGTAATAATTTTCCGGAAGTATTATATGCACAAAGGGGTAGGAATTACCCACCAAATCAAAAACCAAATCAAAAACCAAATCAAAATCAAAATACAGATAAAAATCCGCAGCCAGTAAAAGATAAAGTAACATTGCCGGCAACAGATGCGATCGAAGTAATAGCAGATCAACAAAACTTTGATGAAGCAAGGCAAATTTTCTATGCAGAAGGCAATGTGGTAATGAGATTTCAAGGGGCTATAATAGATGCAGATAGATTACAAGTAAATCTGGTAACTCGCAAGGCATTAGCAGAGGGAAAAGTATCTTTAACAAGGGGTAATCAAGTATTAAGGGGAGAAAAATTTGATTATAACTTTGTGCAGGGTGAAGGAACGATCGAAAATGGAACAGGAGAACTGTTTTTACCCACAAGTGGAGAAGATTTTACGCCAACTTTACCCACAGATATAACGGCTGGGGTATGGTTCGATCGACCATTAAGCGATCGAATTAGAGAAAATCAACCTTTAACAGGAGTAAGTAGCCCAGGCGGAGTAGAAATAGGGGGAGGAGATCAACCAAATTTACCTCGGAATAATCAACAAGTTAGACAAATTAGACGCTTACGTTATCAAGCCGAAAAAATCCAATTCAGTCCTTTATTTTCTGTAGCTACTAATGTTCGCATTACAAACGATCCATTTTCACCTCCAGAATT
>CAWUOF010000565.1:0-3037 GCA_963923765.1 uncultured bacterium
AGGAGTATCGTCGGCAGCGTCAGATGTGTATAAGAGACAGAATTAATTCTGCGCGGTTGGTTGGTTGTAAATTAGTCAATTGATATGTTTTACTCAGTATCCAAGCTGCTGGATTTATTTCGCATCCCAACGATTGAAGACCAAGACAAGCTGATTCATAAAGAACAGTCCCACTACCAGCAAAAGGATCTAAAATTTTAGCATTTTTAGGACAATAGGAAAATAATAAACTTTCTATTAATTGTGGAGAAAATTGACCTCGCCAAGAAAATATATTTGAGCGTTTTTTGTTTTCAATATTTAAAATATTTTCGGGAAGATAACAATAAAAATCAGTTAATTTTTGTTGGGTAAATTTTTGTTTAAGGTTTTGATGTAAAAACATATTGTTTCAATATATAAACAACACAGTATAACAATTAAATTTTTAGAATTTTAACAGGTAAATAATAATATATTTTAAATATATTATACATTTTTCCCTTATCTACCAGTAAAATTACATATCAAACAATGCGATAAATAAAATTAAAACTTGCCCAAGCGTTAACATCTAAAACAAAATCATCATTACTAGTAACTCCTAATTTATTGGCAGCATTACTAGCTTCATGTAAATCTTGTAAGACTGCTTGGGCAAATTCTAAAGGCTTGGCAATTAAACCAATTTGTTGATTACTTCCTATGGGAATACCTGTTTCTAAAACATCGATCGCACGAGCAAAAGGCGCTATACTAAAAATAATTTTAGTTTCTACCAAACCTTTAGGACTGTTAATTGTCCACTGCCAAGCGGAGGTATTGTTGGGAATAGTAAGAGTTTCTCCTGGCAAAATCTTCTGAAGATTAACTTTTCTAGGTTTAATCATATTTGTATCACTGGGAATATTGCTATCTTCAGGTAAAAAACAATAAAGGGCGATCGCTCTCCCTGTACTATCTAAACCAAATACAATATAATAAACTGGAACATCACTATAATTTTGGACTCTATATAAAATTTTACTCCCACTTACTAAACTTACTACCCCATTCGATTTAACTTTCGGAATTTTATATTTTTGATGAGAAATTATCGACTTTTTCTCTAATACTCCCAGAGTTTGCTTTTGTAATAAAATCTTTGGTTCCGGTGTAACAATTTCTAAACTTATCCCTATCGGTAAACGCGATGTATCTTCATTTTGCGTTAAACGTAATAATTTATTTGCCCGCAGAGTTTGTAATTGGGGAATTACTCTTTGCACGGCTGATTTAACTGCTTCCCCTCCTTCTCCCATAGTATTAGGAATTAACTCTTGTCCCAAGGAAAATAAACCATAACGACTTTGGGGTAAAGATGGTAAAGGGGCGCTACTTTGTGCGTAGGCATTATCTACCCCAGAAATTTCTAGTTTTTCTACTCTCCCAAATAAATAATCTGCCGGCTGTGGTGTTTCAGTTATTACTATAGATTTAACTTGAGGAACTATGGAAAAAGCGCTAGTAGCATCTACTCTTTCAATTCGTCTTAAATTATTATCAAGGGCAACTGTTAAATATATCTGATGAGGCACAATTCTAATATATTCCTGTACTAATTGCCCTACCTGCATTTTTCCTTCTCCTATGATGCTAACTTGAGCAGTTAACCCATCACGGGAACGAATTTGTATTAAAGTTTTTTCTAAGGTTTCTTCGCTATTATTTGTTGGTATTAAACTTAGTATAGAATTAATAGTATAGGAATCTAAAATTGTTGGCGATATTCCTCCTAACCAAATTTTTCCGGTTTTACCCGTGTCGATAATGCTTGTTACTACTCCAATGGCGGGATAATTTCCACTAGCAAAAGATGTATTCAGAATTTTATCTGGATTTTCCCTTATGTTTAAGTCAGTTTGGCTAATTTCTGGCTGTTGGTATTTTCCCGATATCTCTGTGATAATTTCTGCCGTGCGATCGAAACTAAATCTTAGGGTTGTTTCTGGTGTAGCTATCCATAATTGTTGCGTTAAAGAATATGTAAATAAACCTGCATTAAAACTGTTCCATTGTCCTTCTGTCGCTACTTGATTTTCTCCGGCTGCTTTTAAAATAATTCCTGATGAATTTAAATTAGATTTTTTGGATAAATTATCTGGTAAAATTACATCATCTTGACTGATTTTTAAGATACTAGGATTAAAACGAGAACGAATTCTCAGGTTTCCCAATAAACTATTAGACTGGTTAATGTAGCTAGTATCGAGAATAGCGATCGCATTTTCCGTAGGAATACTTCCTAATAGTGAATATATAGTTTCTTCTAATAATTCATTCTCCACTGTATTAGGAGCGATCGTACTATCTACAGCTACCAAAAAGTTTTTCAGTTTATATACTTCCTTTTCTTCTAATTCTTCCTGATACTTGATTCTACTACCATAACCACTAAAATGAAAAATAGCCACATCTCCAGGCTTTGCCTGCTGGATTAAATGGCTATTAAAACTATCTTTTATATTATTTTTTGTAGCTTCTTTATTAGTCAGAGTAATTATATCTTGAGCTTGAAATCCAAAGCGATTAATTAACAATTCCTGCTGTAATTCCACATCTGTTAAACAACCAGCTAAATCTACATCAGGATATTGATTAATACCTACCAGTAATGCTAACTTACGATTAGTAGGTTGGGCTAATACTTGGGAATAGCGATCGCTCCATCCCCACCACTGCGCCTCACTAATACCTAGCCCTGCCAGTGCCCAAGCGACACCTTGCAAAAATTCCCGCCGTTTTATTTTCATTTTTTATCCCTATCATTAACATTATCTTACATAATTTTATTTGTTAGTTTAGATTTATTATGATTTCCAATTAGCTGTTCTCTAAACTTGTTTTCTAAACTAATTAATGATATCAGATTATCCTAAAACTTAGCCATCGGAATAATTTATAATGATCATTACTACACTTAAAATTAAATATAATCTTAGTAAATAATCATTATTATGATCTAAATTATTAATAACAGCAGATTTAATAGCTGTCTCTTATACACATCTGACGCTGC
>CAWUOF010000566.1:0-3037 GCA_963923765.1 uncultured bacterium
ATGCAATTAACTCAAATTGTGAGCCACCTTTAATATCTTGCTTTTCCTTTGCTGACAACTCAGAAGAGTCAATAGGTCTGGCTTTAAAAACGGTATCTCGTAGCGTTTTTAAAATAGGAGTGGCAATAGGAATATCACCTTTTTTGGCATCAATTAGTTTTTTCGCTGTTACGGTTCCTAAATAATTGTTTTCTCCAGTTTTTAACAAAGTTTGAAACCGTTGTAAAGCCGAACTAGAAACTGGGCCAAACACTCCATCTACAGGAGGTTCTAACAAACCTAGATCAATTAGTCGTCCCTGAATTTGACGAGTAAGTTCATCATCAGCAGCGATCGCCTTCACATCATACCTGATATTTTTGCCAACAAAGTCTTGCAGTTTCATAATACCTTCACGAATTTAGGACTAATACCACCGGTTTTTTCTAACAAAGCGTCGATTTAGAACCCATATATTTAGGCTTACCACCGGTTTTTAGGTTTCTTGTGATAATTTACCTTATCAGTTAACCTACCTTATGGCAAGCACAGAAATTTTTTATCCTAAAGTTTTTATTAATAAATGCAACAATTTTGTGTTAACTATCCTAAATTATTATATAATTTTAAATTTTAGAATTTGATTTTAAATATTAAATAGGCTATTATAGAGTTTTCTAAGTTTATGCAGTAAAAATAACAATATTGATATATTAAATAACTTGTCTCATTGTTTCCTATTAACTTGTATAATTGTTGTTGGTTGCCTTTTTCGGTTTTCTTAAATAATTATTAAGTTACCTAGTAATTATAATATTTTATGGTTGGCTGTAACTATAAATAAAAAAATATAGCTTTTTCCTATTCATGCATAGCCAAGAAAAATTTTTTTCAGATTATGCCAAGAATTATCCCAAAAATATCTACTTAATTAAATTTAGTAATTAATAGCTGTATTAATTAGCCAAAACACTAACAAAATCAGTAAAAAATAGTATTATATTATACAAACATCCTTACTTTTATGTTCTCGAAAAAATTTTTTGGCAAAATTAAACAGTGAACAGACATGAACTCGACCATTGAAGAAATCAAAAAGCGATTTGATAAAGCTTTAATCGCCGTTTTTGGACAAGATCTAGCAGGCAGCGATGCGATGTTAGTCCCAGCTAGTAATCCTAAATTTGGAGATTATCAATCCAATATCGCCATGTCGTTAGGAAAAAAACTAGGACAACAACCCCGTGCGATCGCTCAAAAAATCATAGAAAACCTAGACATAGCAGATATTTGCCAACCTCCAGAATTAGCAGGCCCAGGTTTTATCAACCTAACTCTTAACATCTCCTATCTGGAATCCCAACTAATGACCATGCATAGCTATGGTCGGTTGCGAGTGGCCCGGACTGAAAAACCCCAGCAAATAGTTGTAGATTTTTCCAGCCCTAACATCGCCAAAGAAATGCACGTAGGCCACCTACGTTCCACGATTATCGGAGATTGCATCGCCCGCATTTTAGAATTTCAACATCACAATGTATTGCGATTAAATCATGTCGGCGACTGGGGTACACAATTCGGAATGTTAATCGCCTATTTACGCGAAGCATATCCAGAGGCTTTAACTACTGCTAACGCCCTAGACTTAGGAGATTTAGTTACTTTCTATCGTAAAGCCAAACAACGCTTTGATGAAGATGCTAACTTCAAAGAAATCGCCAGACAAGAAGTAGTAAAACTCCAATCAGGCGATAAAAATAGTTTGCAGGCTTGGCAATTACTATGTGAACAATCTCGACGGGAATTCCAACAAATTTACAATCTCCTCGACATCCAAATTAACGAAAGGGGGGAATCCTTCTATAATCCCTTACTAAATGCAGTAGTCAACGACTTAAAAGAGATAGGATTACTGACCGAAGATAACGGCGCTCAATGTGTATTTTTAGAAGGATTTACCAATAAAGAAGGCGAAACTTTACCTTTAATTATCCAAAAATCTGATGGCGGTTATAATTACGCCACTACTGATTTAGCAGCCCTCCGCTATCGGATTCAGAAAGATAAAGCTAAACGAATTATCTATGTTACTGATGCTGGCCAATCTAATCACTTTGCCCAAGTCTTTCAAGTAGCAAAAAGAGCCGGATGGGTGACAGATGATGTGGAAATTGTTCATGTTCCTTTCGGGTTAGTTTTAGGAGAAGATGGCAAAAAACTAAAAACCCGTTCTGGGGAAACTATTCGTTTACGAGATTTACTGGATGAAGCTGTTTCTCGCGCTCGATCGGACTTAGAAAATAGACTCAAACTAGAAGAACGTTATGAAAGTGAAGAGTTTATTGCTAATGTAGCACAAGTAATTGGTATTAGCGCTGTAAAATATGCTGATTTAAGTCAAAATCGTAACAGCAATTACATATTTAGTTATGATAAAATGCTGTCTTTGCAAGGGAACACCGCGCCCTATTTACTTTATGCTTATGTGCGAATTCAAGGAATTAACCGTAAAGGCAATATAGACTTAGGTCATTTAGGGGCAAATACCAAAATTGTCTTGAAGGAAGATACAGAAATTATACTAGGTAAACATCTATTACAACTAAGAGAGGTGATTAATGCAGTAGCTACTGATTTACAGCCTAATCGACTTTGCCAGTATTTATTTGAACTCAGCCAAAAGTTTAACCAGTTTTACGAAAAATGCCCTGTTATGCAAGCAGAAGAACCTCTACGTACTTCTCGTTATTTGCTTTGTGATTTAACTGCAAGAACTTTACAACTTGGCTTATCTTTGCTGGGTATTCCTGTCTTAAATAGAATGTGATGTTATCAGATTTTACCAGATAAAAATCTAATTAGGATTATAAGGTTAACTGCATCTACTAAATATAAACAATCCTAGTGGATTTGTAAAAATATCAAAAATAAGATACCCGACTTATTAGGTTAAGTTGGGTATCTTGTTTAAGTCTTATGTAACCAGGAAAAAAACTAATAACGTGGAGTATTTCTCAAAAGTCTTGTTGGCAAAATTAACTGTTATAAACAAGTTATA
>CAWUOF010000567.1:0-3034 GCA_963923765.1 uncultured bacterium
CTGCTACCGTACCATGAAACAAAAATACATCCTGACTAACTAACCCGATCGCCCTCCGTAGATCTTTTAATTTAATCTGTTGTATATCAATACCATCTACAGTAATACTTCCAGCGTGAATTTCATATAAACGCAACAATAATTTTACTAAGGTACTTTTACCCGACCCCGTAGAACCGACGATCGCAATAGTTTTACCTGCTGGAATATGTAAAGATAAATCTTTAATTACAGGGGTACGTTCTTTATAGGCAAAAGTAACATTTTTAAAATCTACTTCTCCCCGCACAAAATCCCCAGGTAAAGGTATATCTCCCGAATGAATTTCGATAGGAGTATCTAGTAAATTCATAACTCGATTAGTAGAAGCCATTGCCCTTTGATATTGATCAAAAGTATCTCCTAAACGAGTTAAAGGCCATAATAAACGCTGAATTAAAAACACCAATACACTATAAGTACCGACAGACATTCTACCAGCAACCGCTTCCATACCTCCATATAATAATAATGCTGTAAATCCCGCTAAAATTATCATCCGAATTAAAGGAACAAAGGCCGCAGAAAGAGCGATCGCACGGCGATTACTTAAGCGATAAGCTTGACTTTCCCTTTCAATTCGTTTCGCTTCGTAAGCTTCCGCAGTAAAACTTTTAATTGTAGTAATACCGCTTAAATTATTAGCTAACTGTCCGTTTAATAAACTAACTTTTTCTCTTACTTCAGCATAACGAGGCGCTAATAAGCGTTGAAACGATACTGAACCCCATAAAATAAATGGCATCGGTAACATTGCCATCCATGCCACACTAGGGGCGAGAATAAAAAATGCTCCACCGATAATAATTACTGTGGTTGTAACTTGGATAATTTCATTAGCACCAAAGTCTAAAAAACGTTCTAATTGATTAATATCATCGCTTAAAATAGACATTAAACCGCCTGTACTACGTTCTTCAAAATAGGCTATTTCTAACTCTTGTATATGGGTATAAGCATCTAATCTTAATTCATGTTGAATAGTTTGTGCCAAATTACGCCATAATCTAGCGTATGCATACTCAAATAATGATTCAAATATCCAAATAATTACAGTGAGAATAGATAGAATTAAAAATTGTTTAAAGGTATCTTTAATACCCCAGCGAGCAATAATAGAATCTTGCGATCGCACTATGACATCAACAGCAATACCAATTAAAGCTGGCGGGGCCAAATCAAATAATTTATTTAAAACCGAGCAAACAGCAGCTAACCACATTTGCCGGATATAGTTACGCCCATAATTAATTAGTCGGTACAAAGGATGGGTATTTTTGGAGATGTTAGCCATGTAAGGGATAGGGAATAGATATATTTTTTTATTGTACAATATATTATTAGCAAAAATAATTATTGTGTTTTTTAAAAGTATGTATCTTAATATTTGCAAATAAATATCTTAACCATGCAAATATCTATAATTTTTACGCATAATCTAGCGCTAAAGCGCAACAACATGGCTATAAAAATATTTTTATAGTTTTATACACCCTTTTTAATACAGATTAGTGCAAAAATCATAAAAAGTTAATTTTTTAGAAATTTCTTAGAATTACTAATTAATTGCTCTTGTTGCGATCGCCACTGTTTAATCATTATTGCTAAACCGCTACCTGTTCCTAATATTCCTAAAATTATTAAAGGATTTAAAAACCCGACATTAATACCTATTCCTAAAATTATACCTAATGCTGATGTTAACCAAGAAATATTTATCGAAAATAATTTAGAAAATCTTCGATCTCGATGAAACTTAAACGTTATACTAATCATAGAAGCAACTACAAATCCTATTCCTATTAACAATAATATTATCAATGCATCGCCTATATATAATACTAATAATGCCATACTAACAGGCACAGCAATTATAAAAATAAGCCTCAATAACTCTATTTTATAAAATGTTGCTGTTAGACCACTTAAAAACCCAATTGTGAGAAAAATTATCCACAGATGCCACATTTTAGATAACAAATCATTTGTAACAAAAATTCCTAATAAACATCCTGACATAAAAGCTAAAACTAACATTACACCTAAAGAAAGATAATGTAATTTATGTGTTTGCGGTGGTAATGTTTCGACTTCTATATTTAAATAGGGAGTTTTTCCATAAGAAGTACCAGAGAAATTACCTTCTAATAAAATCTGACGTTGATATTTTTCTCCCGGCGCTAATTTACTAGTATCTACACTAATTTTACATCTTACCCAGTTACTTTCAAATTGATTTGGCTCGATAGTCAGCCAATTTTCCTTTTCCGATAAATTATGATTAGAAATAATTCGCCACTTGCATTTTAACAAACTTTCCGACACCAAGTTACTAACTATAATATTTTCTGTAAGAGTTTCGCCAATATTAATCGCTTGAAATTTGATAAAATCTGGTATAATTGATACTTTCGGTAAGCAAGTAAGTTGTATAGATTGCAGTTCTGCTAATGCAGTAGTACCATTAGGAAATCTATAGGCGGGGTCAGGTTCTACCATTTTTTCTATCCATTCAATTAATTGCCAATTAATAGAGTTAGAAACAAAACTTTGAAAGCTAATTCTAGCTTCTCGATCGGCTAATTTATTAATTTGGCTTAAGTCTCTCTCTAAAAGTAAACAAATTAATGTTACTCCTAAACAATATAAATCTGTGGCTGGAGAAATTTTACGCCCAGATAATAATTCTGGGGCAACAAAATCAGCCCTGGCTTTTCCCCCTACAATATTTCCTGATTTTCTATTACCTAGTAAGGCATATTGAAAATCTACTAAATAAACTTTGAATTCTTCATCAATTAAAATATTTGATGGTTTAATATTTTGATGAATTACAGGAGATGCATAGTTATGTAGATAAATTAATATTTCTAAAATAGAAATCGCAATTTGCTTAATTTGCCCTGGGCTAAATTTCTGAGATTCTGATAAACTGGGAAACTTTTTATATTCCCTGACTAGACAAAAACCTCCTGGAATTTCAAAACAATCTATG
>CAWUOF010000568.1:0-3019 GCA_963923765.1 uncultured bacterium
TTATTTAAACTTATTTAAACTTATTTAAACTTATTTAAACTTATTTAAACTTATTGGATTTATTCAAATTTAAATAGATTGGCACATAGTTATTTAAAAATTTGCAAGCTACCATAGTATGAATCATACCAGGAAAAACAACTACTCAAAATAGTGATAACGCTAATTACCCAAATTAAAACAAATATTTGAGGGCAATTATGTCTACAACTACAGCCGGATTATATGTGCCATCTTCCACTGGAGAAAAATTAGTTTTTCCCCTTAAGCATACAGAAGTTGATGCGAAAATAACAGGTAATTTATCCAGAGTAGAAGTTACCCAAACTTTTACAAATCCATTTACCCAAACATTAGAAGCTATCTATATTTTTCCATTGCCAGACGAGGCGGCAGTAGATAGCATGGAAATAAAAATAGGCGATCGCATCATTAAAGGCAACATCAAAAAACGGGAAGAAGCCAAAAAAATCTACGAAAAAGCCAAACAAGAAGGACGCACAGCCGGACTATTAGAACAAGAACGAGATAACATATTTACCCAATCTTTAGCCAACATCAAACCAGGTGAAGAAATAGATGTTATCATTCGTTACACCGACAGCCTCAAATTTACAGGGGGTAACTATGAATTTGTATTTCCAATGGTAGTAGGGCCGCGTTATATTCCTGGCACACCTATAAATAACAGTGGAGATAGCGATCGAGTTCCCGATGCCTCCCGCATAAATCCCCCCATCATACCCCCCGAAACTCGTTCCGGTCACGATATTAACGTCACTGTAGAAATTAATGCTGGTGTACCCGTTCTAAATTTAACCTCTCCTTCCCATAAAATACAAATAGACTGCGGCGAAACTATCGTCAGAGCCAAACTTGCCCAAGAAGATACTATTCCCAACAAAGATTTAATTCTCCGCTATCAAGTTGCTGGAGAAAACACCCAAACAACACTACTTAGCCAAACTGACGAAAAGGGCGGACATTTCGCAATTTATTTTATTCCTGCCTTACAATATTCCCATAATCAAATAGTTCCTAAAGATGTTGTATTCCTAATGGATACCTCCGGTTCTCAAATGGGTTCGCCATTACAACAATGTCAAGAACTAATGCGGCTATTTATTAACGGATTAAATCCCCAAGATACTTTCACAATTATCGATTTTGCTACTACCACTAATCAGCTTTCCTCCCATCCTTTACCCAATACACCAGAAAATCGAAAAAAAGCCATTAAATACATTAATAAACTACAAGCTGATGGCGGTACAGAATTACTTAACGGCATTCAGGCTGTTTTAAATTTCCCAGCAACAAAAACAGGAAGACTGCGAAGCGTAGTATTACTAACCGATGGCTATATTGGCAACGATAACGAAATTTTAGCAGAAATCCAACGTCATCTTAAATCCGGTATTCGTCTGTATAGTTTCGGTGTTGGTAGTTCGGTAAATCGCTTTTTGTTAAATCGTTTAGCAGAAGTTGGGCGAGGAACTTGTCAAATAGTGCGCCATGATGAACCCCCGCAAGAAATAGCAGAAAAGTTTTTCCGCCAAATAAATAATCCAGTATTAACTAATATTGAAATTAACTGGAAAGGTACAGGAGAAAATCCGATTATTTATCCATCACATCTACCAGATTTATTTGCGGAACAACCTTTAGTATTATTTGGTAAACAAGTAAATTCTACAGCCGGGAAAATTCATATTTCTGGTATTACTGCTGGGGGTAAACGTTACGAAAATACCTTTACTCTTAATTTTACAGAAGCAGGTAATCCAGCTATTGCTCAATTGTGGGGACGGCAACGGATTAAAGATTTAATGAATCAAATGTTTGCCGGAGAAAAAAAATCGCTAGTAGAGGCGGTAACAGATACAGCTTTAAGTTATCAGTTATTATCCCAATATACTGCTTTTGTGGCTGTTAGCGAAGATATTAGGGTAAATCCTGAACAGGAAAGTATTTCTATACAAGTGCCGGTGGAAATGCCGGAAGCTGTTAGCTATAAGGGTATTTTTGGGCAAAATACTTATTTCGCCAGTGCGCCCGGTGCAGAAGTACGAGGAATTACTTTTCATTCTCCATCACCATCTTATGATGTTGACGAAGAGAATGTATTATGTGACATGGACATGGGCATGAGGCGATCGCCTTCTCCTGTACCTGCTTTTGCACCTTCTCCTGCATCTCCTCCACCTAAATCTATATTCAAAAAAATTGCTGATACCTTTTTGCATATAGACGAGGAAAAATCTGATATATCTGTAGAAAAAGAGTCAAATAAATCAGCAGAAATAGATAATGTACAGCTAGAAGTTATCAGTGTTACTGGCTTAAATGAAACAATCAAAGATGCTTTTACTGAATATTTGCAAAAAATCCAATTACCTGCGGGTTTTAGTGGGGAAATTGTCCTGGAATTCTCTATAGAAAAAGGGCGTGTCGGGCGCATTATCTTAGATGATGCAGTTTCTACCTTAGATGCACCAGAAATAGTGGAAGCAATCAAGCGATATATTTTGATTTGGCAAGGTTTTCAAAATATTATCAGCAAGGTTAAGTTAAGCTTACGTATTCATTTTTAATGCTTTGCTTGTCTTGACCATAATATAGCCTCAGATACCCGATTTGGGTGCATCTCACAATTGTAAAAACTGTTGTTGCACTGTCTTCGCTCTTATTGGACTATGCACAAAAATCCTAGATATTTGCCTAGTTAAAATAGACCTCTTGCGAAAGTACGAAATTCTGTCATTCTGAGCGACAGCGAAGAATCTCCAAGATACTTCGCTACACTGCGTTTCGCTCAGTATGACATATTATTTTCGCAAGAGGTCTAATATTCTGTTTTTACAAATATGAGATGCACCCTACCCGATTTTTTGGAGAAGTCGGGTATTTTAATAGCGCTGTCATCGCAACAACGAAATTTTTTTTCTCTTGTTTGCTATTAATTATTAGTGACTATTTGGGTATCTGGTAAAGGGGGACGGAAACAAAGATAGGCTAA
>CAWUOF010000569.1:0-3018 GCA_963923765.1 uncultured bacterium
AAAAAAATACAAAAATATATTTTTTGCTCATTTTTCCTGGTTGCCTATTCCCTGTTACCTGCTATAATTTTTAAATTCTTTTGGTGTGAGTTGTGATGGTCAGGAGTCGCTATATGCAGAATTTAGATGACAGAATAACAAAAAGTAATGGTTTAGGAAGTAAAAATATACCCAATGTATCGGTAGTGATACCGATTAAAAATGAAGTGGAAAGTTTACCCCATTTAATAGATGCGATCGCTTCTGTTCTCCAAGATAATAATCTCCATTATGAAATTATCTGTGTGGATGATGGCTCTACTGATGGCTCGGTAGAATTGTTAAAAAAACTAGCTGGTATTCGCACTGATTTACAGGCTGTTATTTTACGGCGGAATTATGGTCAAACTGCGGCAATGTCGGCGGGGTTTAATCATGCTAAAGGACGGATAATTGTTACTTTAGATGGTGATTTACAAAATGATCCGGTAGATATTCCCAGATTAATGAGTAAACTTGAAGAAGGCTATGATTTAGTTAGTGGCTGGCGTAAAGATAGACAAGATGCAACTCTAACTCGCCTCATTCCTTCTAAAATAGCTAACTGGTTAATTGGTAAAGTAACAGGTGTACAAATCCATGATTATGGCTGCTCTTTAAAAGCTTATCGATCGGAATTAGTAGCTGATTTAAATCTCTACGGAGAATTGCATAGGTTTTTACCTGCTTTAGCCTTTATTGAAGGTGCTAAAATAGCAGAAATGACTGTAGTACATCACCCTCGCCGCTATGGTAATAGTAAATATGGATTAAGTAGAACTTTTCGGGTAGTAATGGATTTATTTACCATTTGGTTTATGAAAAAATTTCTCACCCGCCCTATGCACGTTTTTGGTTTGTTTGGCTTTATAGCCATGACTTTAGGAACAATTTTAGGTATCTATTTAACCTTTGTTAAATTAGGACTAGGGGAAAGTATTGGACATCGACCTTTACTAATTTTAATGGTTTTATTATTAGTGGCTGGTATGCAGTTATTTAGTTTTGGACTATTGGCAGAATTAGTAATGCGAACTTACCACGAATCCCAAGGACGCCCAATTTATCGAGTTAGAGAGGTAGTATCTTCAGATAATCAATAGCGATCGATAATGCAAATTTGATTATTAGGTTTGATTATTAGGGACGAATTAATCATAAATTGTCCAGAAAATCTGTCGCATTGGGGTGGGTTTATTTATCATCTGGAGTTATCCTAAAATTAATCCCATAACCCGCCCCTACATAAATCTCATATTGGATTTATTGATAAAATTTTAATAAAATTCTAGGGTTAAATTACTCAATAAATTCTGATATTCGCCAATAATATAGTTATTTTAAATAATAATTTAAGCAGGAAAAGAGTTAACATTTATTTCTAATTCTACATCCTAGAAACCAGGTGGTTTGAAAAAATATGGTTTCTTTCTACTCATCAAAAACCTAATCAATCTCATTTTAACTGCTTATTATTTCCATCTTAATTGCAATCACTATATTATCAAGGCTTAAAATTTCGGTGCAAATGAATGGGTAATAAATTTTGTCGAGATAATTATTAGCTTTTCCAGAAACAACCCAAAATAAATATGTTAAAATTAAGTTTTTAAAGGATTAAACAGGAATTTTATACTTTGAAAGTTTTTTACACTCTCGAACCTCACCTACGCCGCAGTTTATTAAGTTTATTTATTGCGGCATTGTTATTCTGGTCTAGTTTAGCTTCTACATTACCAATTTTACCTTTGTATGTAGAAAATGTTGGAGGTACAAAACAACAAATAGGCTTGGTAATGGGTGCTTTTGCCATCGGCTTATTATGCTCTAGGGCGTGGTTAGGTCACATGGCTGACCAGCAAAGTCGCCAGCAAGTTTTAGTAGTAGGCACCCTTGTAGCTAGTATAGCACCTTGTGGTTTTTTAATACTAAATACGATTCCGTTACTATTACCATTACGAGCATTTCATGGTATCAGTGTAGCAGCTTTTACCACTGGCTATAGTGCCTTAGTGACAGATTTATCGCCACCTCGTCATCGTGGCGAAGTAATAGGATATATGAGTTTAGTTAATCCTATTGGTATGGCGATCGGCCCTGCTTTTGGTGGTTTTTTATACGAAAGTGCTGGTTATTCTGCCTTATTTATTAGTGCTTCTTTGTTAGCAATAATAAGTTTAATAATAACTTTAGGAATTAAAGAACCGGAAACTATTAATGAAAAAGTATCTGTTACAGATGGGGAAGGTAACGCGATCGACTCTACATCAGAACAATTTTGGGGATTGTTATTTACCCCTAGTTTACGAATACCAACTTTAGTAATGTTATTTATTGGTTTAGTTTTCGGTGCTTTAACTACTTTTATTCCATTGTTTATCAAAAGTAGTGCAGTTAATTTAAATCCTGGCTGGTTTTATACCGCCGCCGCTTTATCAAGTTTTAGTATGCGTTTACCTATCGGCAAAGCTTCCGATCGCTATGGACGTGGACTTTTTATCACCCTTAGCTTATTTTTATATTGCTTGTCTATGTTAGTATTATCTATGGCTAAAAATACTAATCATTTTTTATTAGCTGGTATTTTAGAAGGAGCAGCTTCTGGTACTCTTATACCCATGATGATTGCTTTAATTTCTGATAGATTTCCTCCCGGAAAACGGGGAAGAGTGTTTTCTCTATGTATTGGCGGTTTTGATTTAGGTATAGCAATCTCTGGGCCGATTTTAGGTTATACTGCTGAATATATCGGCTATAGAAATATCTTTTCCCTCTCTGCTTTTATTGCTTTCTTATCCCTACTGATTTTTATCACCCAGAATAGCAAAAGTTTATCTCTTTCCTGTAAATATGCCTTTGGTCAAGCTAAAGATATTTATGCGATAAAATTTAGAATTTAGAATGTAGAATTTAGAATTTAGAATGTAGAATTTAGAATTTAGAATGTAGAATGTAGAATTGGGTATGGGGAATAATTTAGAAAATATTAATAAAGTTGTA
>CAWUOF010000570.1:0-3016 GCA_963923765.1 uncultured bacterium
GGAATTAACCCCACATCAAAGCCAAGATATTATGCCGAGAAACCTGGTTTTTTAATTGCTGAGTCAGCAACATTCAAATTTCTAATCAGAAAATTAATAATTATCTAACTTATTCTTTTGACTTGAAAAACGTTGAATACGAACTTGAATATCAGAGATAATCTCTTTAATTTCCTGCATATCAGTAACAATTAAATATCTGCGAAGTTCCTGCAAAATTGGTTCTAAATTAACTTCATAATTGAGCATTAAAAGAGTAATATCATTTTCATATATACTCACGCGGGAAAAATTTCCTTGGCGATAAAGAGAAGGAAGTGCAAATAATTTTAATAATAGCAATCCTTCAACAGTAACACAGCGAACACTCCGATTTCCAAATTCTCGATTATTGGCATATTCATTTCTAACTAATTCAAATAAAGGATTACGAGTTAATAAAAAATCGATTTGTAATGCATCATAAAAACCTCTAGCAAAGTCGTAATTTTCATCTGTAATGGTAATTTCGGGAAATTCTGCTAAATCTTCTATAGATAAAATTAAATCAATATCTTGGGTATTTCGTCCTTCTATATAACTTAATAATGCAACGCCTCCTACTAATAAATATTTAATATTTCGTTCAGATAATATATTAAATAAACGGTCTACTATTTCTGGTAAATTGCTATAACTAGAAAGATCATTTCCCCAATTTTTCATATCAAATAATACTCCATTTGTGACAATTTCACCAATAGTTAAAATACCAGTCATTTTTTTATACCTCTAGGATAAATGATACACTTGTATTTATAAATATAAGGGATTTTATGCTAATTTTATAATTGAGAAAATTATGTTTAACTTGTGAATATTTACTATCGCCTGGTAATAACCATCAAAGAATAGTAAGCAAAAACCAAGTTTCTAGCAATTAACCCTACATCAAAGCAGAGATATTTTGCCGAGAAACCTGGTTTTTTCATAACTTAATTAGTCATCAGTAGTTATTACATTATCTAACTAGCTGCTGTGCGGGATAATAATACTGGACAAGGAGCATTAATTCGCACATAGTCAGAAGTAGAACCACCCATGAAGCGATCGATATCTATTAAACTTTTAGCAATAGAAGGACGGCGATCGGGAGAACCTATCATTAACAGATCTACCTTTTCATTCTTGGCAACTTCACAAATTTGTTCACCGATATCACCTTCTACAATTAAATTACGGCAAAAGACACCTAAGTGATTAGCTTTTTTCATAGCGATGGTTAAAACCGGATCTTGATCAATTGTAATTTGTTTAGAACCCTTGGGCACAACACGAGTTAAAATTAACTGTCCTCCGGTAATTTCCCGTAATAGGGATAAAGCTAAGTTTAAACTCTCTGAATTTTCTTCAGATTTACCTAGTGGTACCATAATGCGGTTAATCTTTCTGACATAAATATCATCTTTTACCAACAGCATCGGGCGACTGGTCAACTGGAAAACATACTGGCTCACGGAATTTTCTAAAATAGCCTGCAAGCGACCTAAAGCGCGGGAACCCATAATAATCAGATCCGCGTCTTCTTCATCGGCAACTTGACAAACTATATCTTTAGGATCTCCTTGTTTGAGTAAAGGCTGGACTTTAGATGGATCCAAATTTAGTGTTTTAACAGCTTCAGCCAGAATTTTACCGCCTTCTTCCAGCTTGGCAAACATATCATCGGCGCTGACTTGGGGAGGTACTACGTGCAAAATAGTCACCTTGGCAGCTTGAATGGAAGGTATTTCCATTAAGTACTTCAGCATTTCTTCACATAGTCCCCGTCCAGCAACAGCTACTAAGATTGTGCGTATCATTGATTTACCTCTTGCTTAATATTTCTTAATTGTTTTTGATGCCGGGGTCTAAACATTTAAGTTAAAGTAACTTAAGAGTTCAAAATTCCAGCTTTTATAATCCAGCATAAGGCTGAGAATTGACAGAAAATTTGTAGAAATGTATCATTATTTGCTTAACAATTTGTAACGTGGCCAATAATCATCAACAACCCCAAATCTCACCACCAAATAGCATTGATCAATATATTCCAACCATGAGTAGCGATGGTTGGTTTCAATATCCTGTTAAAGCACAACCTCACCACACCGACTATGGTGGGGTAGTGTGGCATGGTGCTTATTTAACCTGGATGGAATCAGCCCGGGTGGAATGTTTACGATCTTTAGGTATTGAATTTGCCGATTTAGTGGCCATTGGCTGTGATTTACCTGTGTTTGATCTTTCAGTACGCTATCACCGACCGGTAAAAATGGGTATGTCCGTAGTGGTGAAAACTCGAATGCAGAATATTTCCGGTATTCGCTTGGTGTGGGATTATCAAATTACTTCCCTGGATGGTGAAGAATTATATTTAACAGGGTTAGTAACTTTGGTACCAGTCGATCGCGAAAAAGGTAAAATTATGCGCCAGTTGCCTGCTAACTTAAAAAATAGTTTGTCCAAATTTACCGATACTTAAAAATTTAGAACTGATTACACAAAATATGCACTAAAATAACCTCTTTGCTACTAATACGGCATAACCTTCGCCTAATTCCCATGTATCTTAAAAATCGTTATTTCTGGATAATTGCCCTGATTAATCTCATATTTGATCATCTCACCAAATATTGGGTAGTACAAACATTTAAACTGAATGAAACCTTGGCAATTTGGCCTAATGTTTTTCACTTTACCTATGTTACCAATACGGGAGCAGCTTTTAGTCTGTTTACCCAAGGGGTAGGGTGGTTACGTTGGCTATCTTTAGCGGTATCTTGTGGTTTAATAGCTTTTGCCTGGTTTGGTCCAGTTTTAAATCGTTGGGAACAGGCAGGTTATGGCTTTATTTTAGCTGGAGCATTAGGTAATGGTATCGATCGCTTTGTCTCTGGTTATGTAATAGATTTTATCGATTTTCGCTTAATTCATTTTCCGGTATTTAATATAGCAGATATATGTATTAATATTGGTATTGTTTGTTTATTAATAG
>CAWUOF010000571.1:0-3010 GCA_963923765.1 uncultured bacterium
AATTTAACAGAAATGTATTAGTCCCTAATTTTTGTAACAATGGGTTTTTCTTATGATTGTAAAAATACGCTTACTAATGAAATTAATAGATTAACATTAAACCATGTAATATTTTTTCTATTATTTTATTCGGCAATTACAAAATTTACATTTATCCTAGCAAAAAACCCGGTTTTTTGACAATAACCGGGTTGATATGAATTTAGATAATAGCAATATTCTTACTTTTATCTTAATTATTTAGGACACATTATTAAAACCTTCGCGGGTACATAACCCTTAGCTGGGGCAGAAATAGGTACCCAACCGTTTTTTCCGCGATTTTCAATTGTGACTTGATCTTTATTAGCCAACTTTTTAACTACTGCACTTTTATCATCTGGGCTTGCCTGTATATTTACCCCACTAGCAGATTTTACTATGCGACACATTGATTTATTGGGCGCTACAGCTACTTTTAAATCAGTTGATTTTCCTGTGATGTTTAAATCTAATTTTTGCTGGGTTTCAGGCTTGTTTGTACTGGCATTGGCAGTATTATTAATTTGCCAGCCACCAGTTATAGCGATCGAACTAATAATAACAGCCACTAAAGATTTTTTCCAGTCTAAATTTTGTTTCATAGGATAATCTCCTCACATAATCAAAGATATTATATATTTTTTTTAGCCTTTTGACAAGTTTTTTGTAATTTTGTTAATTTACTTTAAATTATGTTATATTGATAAATATTTTTTTATTTTTTTCGTCTATTCCATTTATAATAAATAAACCTTATTATTTTTGAGCTTTTTGTTAAGCATAGATTAGATACTAAAACAGTATTTTTAACAAAGATTTAATTTTTTTCTATTTTGGCTAACAAACTATGATGACAAGAATGATAAAAACTAGATTGTCCACGAAAAATTAATTTTTTTCATAAATATATATGTCCCAAAGCAGGTTTTCGGGGTTATATCATTATTAAAAATTTTCTAAAAATACCTATTGGCAAAAATCAGCTTTACCGCACTATAATTTAAAAGAAAAAATAAATATTAAGGAGATTAGTACGGTTATTGATTAACCCAGCATGAAAATATTTACAGATCATTAAATCATACTCTGATTTACCACAAGGCTGAGTCAGTGTTTAATTTTCATTTGTTTAGTGTGAATTGCTTAATCTTAGTATAGGAGTGAAAAATGAGACTAATTCGGATGAAAAGAATTTTAGCCCCTTTGTTACTATCCGTATTATTATTAGTAACAGCTTGCGGGGAAACAAAACCACCAGGTCGTTTTGACCAAGCTCAACAACAAAGTACACAATCCAAAACCAAACTACAGCCAAATACCCAACAACCTGCTACCAAACCTCAAGATGGGTCTCTGCAAGCACCAACAGGAAAAACTGTAGCTGGTGGGAGTTTAAATAAATATTTCCCAGCTAGTGACGCTGGGTTCGATCGCGTTTATACCCAAGAAAAAACTGGTTTTGCTGAAGCTAAATTGAAAAAAGGCGGCAAAGAAGTAGCAATGCTGTCTATTAATGACATCACAAATAACCCTAGTGCTATTAATAAATTCCAAACTAGCAGCAAAAAAATCGGCGGTTTTCCATCAGCAGTACAAGGTAAAGGTACATCAGTACTTGTAGGTGGTCGTTATCAAGTAAAAGTTCAATCTAAAGATGACTCTTTCACAGAAAGCGATCGAGAGACTTGGCTACAAAAATTTAACCTTAGCGGTCTTGCCAGTCTCAAATAAACTTGTTACTTATAGTAGAGACGTGGAAAAATACGTCTCTACACAAGTGTTAATTAGCAAAAATTTACCTCCTAATTTAACACTCTATCACCTCTGACAACCGAGAAAAACAGATAAAAATTCTCTAATCATAGCAAGCAACAAAAGGAGCTTATAATGAGTAAAGGCATTCACAAAATAGTTGATGAGTTACCCACTGATAACATGACAATTAAGGCTTTACGAGCATTAGATTGGGTAGTTCCTGGCGAATGGCAAAATGTAGTTGGTTTTGTTAATACCATTAAAGTAGTAACAGGGGAAGATGACGAAGATTTAATTCAACAAATAGGGGAAAGAGCCATTTGGTTATTTAACGATAAATCCGAAGGATATCAAAGAGCTTTATGGCTATACCAAACCATTGACAGTACTAGTACAGCCCTGGGTGCGGCAGCTTTAGCTAATAAAGTTGGTGAAAAAATTCCCTTATTAGGTTTTTTAAACAGTATTACTCCTAAAGCTGATAAAGCACAAAGTATTGATTTAGCTTTAAAAATAGTTACTGAATTAGTAGCTTTCTGTCAAATTAATGGCATTCCTGGAGATAGCATTGGTGATTTTCTTGCTGCCTTGGGTGATTACGGCGGCGAATCTTTAATGCGGATGGCTGCCCTAGTTTGCTTCGATGGCTTAATACCCCTCGGTCCTGATTTTATTCAGAAAGGAATTAATGTTATTGGCAGCTTATCCCCTTCAGAATTGGAACAAAACAGTAGTTTTAGCGCCATCAAAGATGTTATACCTGGAGGAAATTCTGCGGGTAAACTTAGTTTTATTGGCCAAAGTTTCGACTCCATGAAAGGATGGATGAGTGATTTTGTTACTTCTCGCGATTTAAATGTACATAATATTCTCGGTAACTTACAAGGTTTTATCGAGTTTACTGATGATAAGTTAGATTATCTGGCGGCATTTTTAGATGTGAGTACCAATTACTATGAACACACCGGAACTCAAACCTTGGCTCGTCGTTTGATAGAACGTGCTGTTGCAGAAATTTAAGCAGAATATAACCAAACTATCACCAAATTATAATTATATCAAGTTTGGTAGATAAAGATAACTGCTCAAAAAATAATTGGCAATCAATAATAGCTAATACCTAATGGATACTATTAAAAAAATCCTGGGATATTAGCTATTATTTTTTGGAAATTAGAATTATAATATAGGTTTTTGTTTATGATGACAAAAATATAAATGGGATAAAATAGTA
>CAWUOF010000572.1:0-3009 GCA_963923765.1 uncultured bacterium
GAGAAAATTTTTAGAGTTTAATTTTAAGTTTGGTCTTATTATTTACTTTTGGTGTGGTGATATTGGCTGGCGGTGGAAAAAATGTGTTAAGGTAAGTGTAGCGATCGCCAGTATATAATTATGAACTTCAACGATTTACGCTGGATAGTTCCTACACCGCCCCAACAACCAATTCAAGAAATTTTACAATCCCACCAGGTAACACGGGAGTTTTACCGGGAAGTTAGGTATCGTGAAGATTTCGATCGCTACTGTGATTGGTATTACCAAACAGCAGCAGCTAACCGTCGAGACTTGGAAAAAATGCGGGGCGATATTAATATTTTTGGTTGGTTTTTACGTCCCAAATAAAAATCAGCTAACGGTAAATAATCATAATGGCAGAAAAAATTGCTAAGTAAAAATACCAAACAATTTAAAATTTACCTATAATAATTATTTACCGATCGCTGCATAATATTCACTATTCTTGGTTAACTATATACTGTTAACGGGGGCATATCCTAATTCCAAAAAACAGTATCTTAACAGCAGCAAATATCTATAATTTTGCGTCATAGTCCCTGAAAGGCGCTAAAGCGCAAAAACAGTTTGCCCTGTTAACTAAGAATTTTCCCCTGATACTATTTCCAACTCACTTTCTAAAAAGTGGGCTGTAAATTTTTTATCAAATTTAACCTGAAAAGGTAGGTTAGCACTCACGGGTCTATTATTCCATTGGGTAATAATGGCCGCGATATCTCCTTCTTGCCCCTTAATATCAAAGGGTTTATTACGATGGTCAGGATGATGATAAACAATGACAGAATTGATAATACGAACGCGATCGCCAATTTTCATTGATATAAACCTTAACTTTTCTCTTCACAAACTTGCATCGTTACCGATGCCCAGCACAAGTGCTAGACAATTTTTCTATCTTTGCATAGAACATTACCAAAAAATCATTTAGCAGCAAAGCTTTCTATCAATAGGCACAATTTCTTAGGATTTAAAAATATTCTGCATCTGCCTATCAAAGCCTGGAGTATCCAGCAAACGCCAAGCAGTTAGCCCCACAACACCAACTCCAAACAGTACCACTAACACTGTCACCACATTTACCCAGAGATTATTTTCCCGCCGTCTTCCCCTGGTGGGCACTACTACAGATTCTTCTGGACTTTGATTTTCTGCTGCTTCCCCATACAATAGCGCTTTAGAAGCATCAGTTAACTGCATTTCTGGTAAAGTAATTTCTTTATTGGCCACTGGGGTAGGCTCAAATAATACTAAAGGCTCAGTGGAAATACGATAATAAGTTAGTACCACCGAAGTATTATCATGCCCATTTTTATTATTAGCCAACTTGATAAAAAATTCGGTTGCGGCTTCTAAAGAAATCTCATTATTTACAACAGCAGGCCCACATTCTCGCCAGTATTGCTCTACTAAATTATTGTCGCTTAAACCATCAGAACACAATAACAATAAACCATCTTCTTCTATGATAAACCTCTGAATATTAGGGCGTAAATATTCAGCGTCTCTTGTTCCTAATGCTTGAGTCAGTGCCCCAGCTTCCGGTAATTGTAGCGCTGCTCGGTAAATATTGCGCCCCATTCTGACTTCACGCACTGCTATATCATCATCTATATTTAATTGACAACAATAATCTTTAGTCATCCAATAGGCGCGGCTATCTCCAACTGTGGCTAAATAAAGTTCGTGGCTATTTCCATAAGTTCCTAACTTTTGCGGCAATTGAAGAGCCATAATTAGGGTTGTAGCCATACGTTGTCTGGCTTCCCTTTGTTGAGTATCATTTTGAGCAGCGATCGTGTTATTTATTACTCTAATAATCTCTTCTAATTGTTTAGCTACCACATCAGGAGACATGATTTCTTTATCCTGAGATATTTCTATCAACAGGCTTTGTACTAAAGTTTTTAAAGATGATACCGTTGTTTGACTAGCAACTTCTCCCCCTTCATGTCCTCCTACGCCATCACAAACTATAGATAAATAGGGAATTAATTTATCATTAGGAGGAATACGTCGATTTTGTAGATCTGATAAAATAGGATAACAGGTATCTTCATTATGTCGGCGAGAAGGTCCGGTATCTGTACCGCCAAAAGCTTGTAAACGTAAAGGAATTTCTGCTGCTTGTTCAATTAAAAGTTGATTTAATTGGCTTGATATTTCTGTTATTGTTGCTTCCGATCGCCGCATTAACCGACAAATTTCCTTGAGTTGTGGTCCTACTTCTGTTTGGGTTTTTGACATCCAATTAAACCAGCTATAACCTAACTCTTGTAAGCGCATAGTTGGCATTGATGGCATTGATGGCTGAGTTTGGGTATCTATATTATTTTCGGTATTGGCTTCGGCAGAATTTGCTGTTACAACGGAAGTAGATTTGTCATTATTTGCTATTGGATCGGCATAAAGTTGTAAAAGACGCACTCGCCAGCCTTGCACCCGGATATTATCTGTATTTAGTAAACTTGTCGCAACTCCCAATTCTGCTAGAGGTGTCCAAAGTTGGATTAATTGCCATAGCCAGTAAACTTGGCGGACTGGGGTAGCTGTTGGCCAAGCTTCTAGGAGGGAAGGTAAAAGGTTGCCATTACTATCTAAGGGTACGTTTTCTAGTAGGATGATTTGATCGGATTTTTGCTCGGAATTTAGCCAGCAAAAGCTATAAATTTCTGGAATGTGTAAACGATGGGGAAAAAGCCGTAGGTAAGGAATACTGGGGCTAGGAAATTGTGCGGGAACGTCTGTCGGTTCTTCTGGTTTTGTATCTAACCAAATTTGAGGGGCGATCGCATGATATCTATCTGCTATGATCTGACCAGATGGTACTTTTGCAGCAACAGGGCCAACAGCCCACAGGTAGGGATTATTCTGCATCTCGGAAATGTTCATAGGTAAAAAAGTTTCTGAAACAACAATTGGAAATTAAGTTAAAGCTTGGGGTCCGATCAATAGAGATTAGCATAGACTGGTTTTAGCTATTTTGTG
>CAWUOF010000573.1:0-3004 GCA_963923765.1 uncultured bacterium
AAAAAAATTTAGTAATCTGAAATACTGGTCATTTAAGAATGAGACCGCAAATACAAATCATATCTAAAATCAGAACCGTCCTTTTTTGTTGTATTTATATCTAAAAAAATTTAATGCAGTAATCAATGCAGTAAATAACGCAGTAAGTAATACAGTAAAAAGATACAGCATTATTTATTATTGTTGTATGTTTGGCGTTACATAGATGCGGGATGGCGGATTGGCAATTGAAATGATTAGACAAGAAGGCGAAGATCTTGGAAAATCCTTGAAACTCCTATTAATTCGTAGATGGATTTATGGATCAACCTACTTTCGCAAGAGATCTATTAAGGATTCGTTTTAAATTGAGTGAAATCATCTCACAATTTTACAACGCCGTATGTTTTTTGTTCAAAAACCTGAAATAATAATGCAGTAAGTAAATAAGTAATGCAGTGATTATGCCAGTAATAGCTTATGTCAATCAAAAAGGAGGATGTGCAAAAAGTACCACAGCTATACATTTTGCATATTGGCTAGTACAAAAAGGGAAGCGTGTTTTAGTAGTGGACTCTGATGCACAACGTTCTAGCTCCCAATGGTGTAGCAGAATGGAACCAGCGATCGCGTGTCAAGTTCTGCCAAGTCCTGATGATTTATTAGAACAATTAACAGATTTAGCAGCGACTGTTGACTGTCTGATAGTTGATGGACCAGCAGGTTTATCGGAAGCAACCAGAGCCATATTAATGAGGGCTGATTTAGCAGTAATACCCGTGCAGCCGTCGGGTATTGATTTACAATCGGCAGCCGATGCCGTGCGTCTTATCAAACAAGCCCAAATTGTCCGTAATGGATTACCTCCAGCAGTAATGTTCCTGAGTAGAGCCATTAAAGGGACTAAATTAAAAGATGAAGCTTTGCAAGTGTTGGAAAAATTTTCCCCACAAATCAAAATACTTAAATCGGTGATTCATCAAAAACAGGCAATTGCCGATACTTCAGGACAAAGTGCAACTGTTTGGGATTTGGGTAGTCAACCCGCAAAAGAAGCTGCACGGGAATATAATCGGCTATTTAAAGAAATTATGGGAGTTTTGCCGTGAGTGTAAGAAAACGTAAACCCCTAAATGATGCCCTCTCTGAATTTGTTTTTGGTACTTCAGAACCTACATCAAATCCTACATCATCGGAATCATTATCACCAGAATCTCTATCAGTAAAACAAATATCTAGTCATCAAAAACAACAATCTTCAACACCAGAACTATTATCGCCAGAATCTCCAACACCAGAATCTAGTCCAGTTAAAGAATCCATAATGAATAAGTTACAAATTGCTGAAAAAGAAGCAACTGTACGCTTCACCGTTGATATGTCTGAATCTTTACATCGAAAATTGTCGATTTTAGCCGCCAAAACCGGACGTAAGAAAGTTGATATTGTGCGAATTTTCTTGGAAGAAGGTTTAAAAGACATTGAAATTTAAGAATTAGCACGATCTCACGCTCAAGCATGACACCAGTGGCGATCGCGGTGCGATCAGTGCGGCAGTTGAACAAATTAAAACCCCCAGTTTTATGCTGGAGGTTTATTGTTTTTAATGGGTTGGCGTGTTGTACTATTGGCCAAAATAATTTGCTCAATTTTATATGTAAGGTAAAAGCTGCTTTTAATGGCAAAGTTTTGAAGCGCGATCGCGTCAAAAAAAATTAATCAATATGAGTTGTAGTTTTACGCTCATCTTCTGTATCTAAAAACTTACTCTGCTGGAAAAGCCTTTATTGCAACTATACTTATGTACTGAAAAATAAAAAGGTAATTTTTAGTTTATTAAAGATCATCCTTAAAAAATTCCTGGATACAGTAAAGTAGTAGACTAAACTCTCAGACTTGCAGGGACTATGAAGATAGATGGATACGGACAGGCCAGAATTTTAACACAAGAAGAAATCGAACTCTTGTTTAGAGAAGGGTTACAGACTGAACGAGATCGAGTTCTCTTTGCCGTTTGTCTATATACAGCTTGTCGAATAGCCGAAGCTTGTTCGTTGATGGTCAAAGATATTTACACCACTTCTGGAAAAGTCCACCCTACAATTAACTTTCGCAAAGGAAACACTAAAGGCAAATTACGGACTCGTACCATTCCCGTTATAGAAGACTTGCGAAATCTCCTTATGTCTTGGCAACCGAACGCCGGAAAAATTTATTTATTTCCTGGCCGTCACTATCGCCACCACTGGAAACACATTCAGGTAAACTCAGCGGACACAATTTTAAGAGAAGCTTTTAAAAGAATTGGTATCGAGGGAGCAAGTACCCATAGCTTCCGTCGGACTGCTTTAACACAGATGTCAAACGCTGGCATTCCCCTACGCATAATTCAAGAAATTTCCGGCCACTGCAATCTTGAACAATTGCAATGCTATTTAGAAGTCAAGCCGGAACAAGTAAAGGGTGCGATCGCCAGTCTTTCTATGCTTTCTTACAAGGGAATACAAGAATTTCCTCTCGTAAATTCTACAAATCCTACTCCACCATTACCCGATGAGGAACTAGCACATCCCTTATTCAACGATTAATTGAAGAAGGCAATCTGTGGAAATGTCTTAAAAAACCCTGCACTAATGTTTATCGGAGTGTTGAAGCTTAACACGACCGCGTTGTATCCAGAAAAATTAAACCCCCAGTTTTATATCAGGGTTTTATTTGGGTTTTAAAGCCCGATCGCGTGTTCGGAATGACAAATACCTTATTTTACGCTTGTTTTCAGATGCGTCCTAATAAGGACAGTATTATAACGAAAATCTTTAAAAATGCTTGAAACTCCTACTAATTCGTAAATAGATGCATAAATACACCTACTTTCGGAAGGAGTCTACTAGAATCGGGTGCTATATTCGTACTAACCTCAAAAGATTACTGGATAAGGATTTCAGGTTGTTTTCTGGAATGTGCGGTGCTTAAAATTGGTATATTCGTACTAACCTCAAAAGATTACTGGGTAAGGATTTCAGGG
>CAWUOF010000574.1:0-2997 GCA_963923765.1 uncultured bacterium
CGGTTTTCTTTAATACCAAACAGGAGGAAGTGCTGAATAGCTGTAGTTTCTCCTGTGGAAACTGCCTTTGCTACATCAGGATTAGTTTGGAGATAGTAATTAGCATCAAATAGGGCGCTGCAACTGCGGTTTTCTTTGATACCAACAGAGATAAAATGATCGTAGGCGCTGGCAACTTCACCTGTGGCTACTTTGGCTGCTACATCAGGATTTTTGGCTAAATAAAATTTGGTATCAAATAAAGCACTACAATCGCGTTGTTCTTTTTTACCAAAATAGAAATAGTGCTCATAGCCACTCTTGAAAATTCCTTTGGCTATTGCTTGCGCTACATCTTTATTTTCCGCTAAATAATATTTTTCATCAAATATTGGGTTTGGTGCTGTACCTGCATTAAAACCAACTGTGATGAATTGTTCGTAAGCGCTGCTATATTTTCCAGAGGTAATATCTGTTTTTACCTGGGGATTATTTAGTAGATAGAAATTGCTCTTGAAATCAGCAGAGGGAACATCACCTTTTGCGTTACCTACTTTTACAAAGTAATCAACAGCACTAGAATATTGTCCTGATTGTACTGCTGCTGCTGCTTCTGTATTGACTGAAAGATAAAACTTGGTATTAAAAAACTGGTTGGGATTATCTCCCTTAGCTGCACCCTCTTTTATAAAATATTCTTTCCTGCTACTATATTTTCCACTAGCAACAGCTTTATCAGCTTCAGGTTGATTTAGCTGGTAATATCTATCATCATATAATTGTTCTAAAGTCAGAGTCATGTTAAGAACTCTCCTTAATGTAGACGGGGATTTGTCAGGTTACATTTCGCTATGACGGTAGATTGAAAATATAGGTTCCCTAAAATATTTAATTTATTTTCACTATTTTTATGCATTTTAAAATTAGTTTCAAGTATTTTTCAATATATATTTAAACATTTTTTAAATAATGCAAACAAATAGTGATTATATTAAATTTAATATAACTTTACTCAAAAAATTTTTTTATCCGCAAAACTACTGGATTTAACTAAAAATTTCTTAATATAACAGAGATTTACAAAAAATAATTTTTATTTTTTTAAGAAAAAAATCTTAGATATTATTAGTAGTTAAGTCGGGGTGTTCTGGGCTAATTCAAGTCTAATATTTTTCTCGGTATAAATTAAAATATATGACAAATTATAAAAATAATTTTAAGTTTGTTGCTAAATTCTGTTGGTTCTAAATTCCATCAGGAACAAATTGTTATTATTTTGCCGGTCACAAGCATAACGTACAAGGGAAGAGGCAAAGGGCACGATAATATTTAGCAGGGGCTAGATAGTTAATGGAAGTTATTTTTTCCTGTTGTTTCTTCATCCAGAATTTTTACTACTCGGTTATAAATTGCTTCTGCTTCTTGGGGAGAGTCGCCGATGCTGGTTAAACCTAGTTTTCCAAATTCTGAAAGACACCCCAGAAGATGAAAAACGGTACCGGTTTCTGTCCCTGTGTCAAAATGTAATCTATGTTCGGCAATAATTTCCATTAAGTCATTAGGTAATAACCCTCGATAACTGTCTTTTTGCAGGTTATCAGTGGCAACATAATATTTAGGTCGTCCTTGTTGACTATAAAATAAACCTGTAGAAATTTCGTAGCGACCGCTAGTTAAAAATTTTAGGGTCATAAAGGGGTGAGTTGTACCGCCTTTTCTCAGGTTTATTTCTATGGCTTGAATATCCCATGTTTCTTCGCCTTTACTGTTGGTTTCACAAACGGTGATAAAGTCAATCCCAAATCGTTCTAATGCGCCTTTTTCGGCTAGATTTTTGCCTATTTGCCAGCCCATTTCTTGTAAGCGTAAACGATAGGCTTCACTGGCTGGAAAGCGACAGCCTAGATAAATTTGTCCGCCAGGTCCCCCTAAAATTTGGTCATGGGTGGAGAGGATTTCTACTTGACCATCGGGGTTAATGCGACCCTGGACACTAGGCGATCGCTTTTCTTCGCCTTCGATAAATGCTTCTACTATGGCGCCTAATTCGGGAATGCGACTAGAATAATTTACCCACGTTTCTCCTTGACCGGCAAAGTTTAAAAATTGGAAGCGATCGCGTATCGTTTCTACTCTTTGTTGATGGGAACTTTTTCCGGGTTCTACTTGTGGAATTTCGGTTAAATTTAATAGTCCGTTTCCTTCTCCTGAAAAGCCTTCATTCAGTTTTACTACTATTCTTTTTAAGTGGGTTTGTCTTTCCCACAAATTTGCTGCTGCTTCTGCTAAATCGTCTATATTCCAACATAATTGGCTACCGTCGGGATGACGTATGCCACACTCGCTAAATATTTGTCTACTACCGCTTTTTGTTCCCCAATATAATAAATCTGGATCTGCTGCTAATAGAGGTACTTCTAACTGTAGGGATAATTCTCTTTCTAATGGTGTGGAATTAAAACAAATCATAAAGGATTTTTCCGGACGTAATCCTTGCCGTATTCTTTCCATTAAACGGGGTCTTTCCAGAATTTTTTGGGTTAATGGTTTGGGTAAGGAATCGTAGGTAGCAAATAATTGTAGTCGATCGCGGGCGTGGGAAAAGGGTATTCCTGGTAATAGTTGTAAATAGTAATCAATAATTATGGGATGTAAAGGCTGGGAAGTTACATAAATTAATCTTGTCCGAGGGTGTCGCAGACGAATTAAAGAAAATAGTAATCTTTCTTCATAATGATGTACGCCTTCTACTTTTAATAATTCTCGCTGATCTAATGTTAGGGAAGGAATTACTAAAATATCGTAGTTACCGCCATCAAATAAATCTACAAGATGCCAGCGATCGCGTAATTGTTTTTGTAATTCCCGAAATTGTTCGGATCGATCGGTTTGATAAGAAATCATTACCTTTGGTATGGCCTCATGTCCATCCTGCTGACCACAATCATATTGGGTGCATCTTTGCAAAAAACAGTATTTTAACTATGCAAATATCTATAATTTTGATTCATAGTCCAT
>CAWUOF010000575.1:0-2995 GCA_963923765.1 uncultured bacterium
GACGCACCCAAAAACGGCTGTTTGCTAATTTTATTAGCATGAAACAGCCCTGGGGAGGGGGGAAATCAGGTTTAAATATGACATCCTTGCATTTATAATTAAAGTGTGAAAATTTTAGAATGTTAAAATTTTAGGAGGTGCAATCTGGATACTTTATTTGCTACCTTATTAAACTTATTAAATGCGCTGTTTAATGGTATTAGTATTGGTTCGGTTTTATTAATAGCAGCGCTAGGTTTAGCGATAATTTTTGGACTAATGGGCGTAATTAATATGGCTCATGGCGAATTAATGATGCTGGGAGCCTATACAACTTTTTTAGTACAAAATGGGTTTAAACTGTTAGGTAATCCTTGGCAAGAAAGTTATATTTTATTTGCGCTACCAATGGCTTTTTTAGTAGCTGGTGCTGTGGGAATACTTTTAGAAAGGTGGGTAATTCGCTATTTATACGGAAGACCTTTAGAAACGCTTTTGGCAACTTGGGGAGTAAGTTTAATTTTACAGCAATTTGTCCGTAGTATAAATTGGGTGTTAACAATTGCTATTGTTTTATTTTGTCTGCTATTTTTTGGTGGAATTTGGTTATTAGAAAAAAGATCGCCTGATTTTGAAGCAATTCGTAAAAAAGCGATCGCCTTATTTTTACCTATATCACTAGGCATAGCCGGCTCAACCAGTGTATTTTTAGCCCAAATCTATCAATTAACAGTTACTAAACCTTGGTTTGGCGCTCAAAACGTAGACGTAACTGCCCCTAGTTGGTTACGTGGGGGTTTACCTGTAGCAGCTAATTTTCAACTGCCTTATGCGCGGTTATTTATTATCGCTTTAACTATCATTTGTGTAATTGGTATTTATCTATTTTTACAGCGATCGATCTGGGGGTTACGTATTAGATCTGTAACCCAAAATCGCAACATGAGCGCCTGTTTAGGAATTCCTACACAACAAGTAGACGCCTTAACATTTGCCTTGGGTTCCGGTTTAGCAGGGGTGGCAGGTTGCGCGATCGCCTTAATTGGCTCAGTCGGACCGAATACAGGTCAAAATTATATCGTCAATACCTTTATGGTGGTAGTAGTTGGTGGTGTAGGTAAGCTAGTAGGTAGTATTGTAGCAGCCTTAGCTATTGGCACTGCAAATTATTTAATTAGCTCTGGAATTCTGGTAATGTTATTTAAGCCGATCGAACCAATTGCTAATTTTTGGAAATTTTTTGCTACCAGCCCGATGGCAACAGTAATGGTATTTGCATTAATTATCGCCTTTTTACAAATACGACCAGCAGGAATTTTTCCCCAAAAAGGGCGTACAGTTGATAGTTAGCAGTTGATAGTTAGTATAAAAGTGAGAAACTGAAAAATATAGGGAGCGATCGAATCATGGCAGAGGAGGAAAAAAACCAAGATAAGGGCGAAGAAAATCGAATTATAAAAATATATCATTTTCCTCTGAGAAGAAAAGAAACCGAGGAAAATAATACATATCAGTCTTTACCTTATCCAGAAATTCGCCGCCGGCGATCGCTTAGTCAAAAACAGCGATCGATTTTCATAGAAGCAGGAATAGTAACAGCAATTGCCCTGGTACTAATTATAATCATGCCTGCCCTTCTTTCTAACTTTCGTCTTAACTTACTCGGAAGATTTCTATCCTTAGCCATAGCCGCCCTGGGTATAGATTTAATTTGGGGTTATACTGGCTTACTTAGTCTCGGACATGGAGTATTTTTTGCTTTAGGCGGCTATGCTATAGCCATGCATTTAGCCCTGCAAATTCCCCCAGATGCTAGTAGTCGTTTACCCGAATTTATGACTCTATATCGGATTAAAGAACTGCCTTGGTTTTGGGAACCTTTTAATTATTTGGAATTTTCGTTATTAGCATTACTAATAATTCCCGCATTGGTAGCAGCTTTTATAGGATATTTAGTATTTCGTAATCGCATTCGGGGAGTTTATTTTTCTATAATAACTCAAGCAATGACGATAGTATTCTATAATTTTTTTAACGGGCAACAAGACTTATTTAATGGTACTAATGGGTTAAAGGATTTTAAAACCTTATTAGGGTTTAATGTTAACGTACCAGAAACCCAGTGGGTATTTTATGCCTTAACAGTAATAGTTTTAGCATTAATATATGCCCTATGTCGTTGGCTGACTACCGGACGTTTTGGCAGATTATTAATTGCCATTCGTGATGATGAAAGTAGAGTGAGGTTTTCGGGTTATAATCCTACAGGATTTAAAGTATTAGTTTTTGCACTTTCAGGAGCGATCGCTGGTTTAGCAGGAGCATTATATACATTACAAACCGGCTTAGTTTCACCAAGAGCAATGGATATTGCATTTTCCATAGAAATGGTAATTTGGGTAGCAGTGGGAGGTCGTGCAACATTAATAGGTGCAATTGTTGGTACTTTAGTAGTAAATTTTGCCAAAAGCTTATTAAGCGAACAGTTTCCCGATGTTTGGTTATTTTTCCAAGGCAGTTTATTTTTACTGGTAGTAATGGCATTGCCTAATGGATTAGTGGGATGGTGGCGTGAAACAGCTATAGAATGGGTGCGATCGCGATTTGGAATTCGCCGACAACTTATGACTTATCCTCAGCTAGAAACTGACCCAGAAGTAGAACGAGAACGCGAATAAATGGAAAAATAAAACTTTATGAATGCTAAAATAGTAGAAATTGAAAATCTGACCGTTAATTTTGATGGATTTAAAGCTTTAAACCAGCTTAATTTTAGCATGGATGTAGGGGAGTTACGAGTAATAATCGGTCCGAATGGAGCCGGGAAAACTACCTTTTTGGATATAATAAGTGGTAAAGTACAACCCACCCAAGGAAGAGTTTTATTTAAAGGCAAAAATCTGCGTAATATTCCCGAACACGCGATCGCTCGTTTAGGAATTGGTCGAAAATTTCAAACTCCTAGAGTTTACTTAAATCTCACTCCTCGCGAAAATTTAGAATTATCTAGTAATCG
>CAWUOF010000576.1:0-2991 GCA_963923765.1 uncultured bacterium
AATTATCACCATTGTATTTACAACGCTTGGAAAATGCCACCCAACAAGGTATCCAGCAAGGTATCCAAACAGGTATTCAACAAGGTATCCAACAAGGTATCCAACAAGGTATCCAAACAGGTATTCAAACAGGTGTACAGACAGGTAAACGCCTGCTAATTGAAAATATATTGCGAGTGAGATTTGATTCTCTTACTCCTGAATTAGCCGCAATCATAGAACCAATTTTGATATTACCCCCAGAAGAATATACCCCTTTACTACTGCAATTATCTCGCGAGGAATTAATAGCCAGATTTGCTGGAGATAATCAATAATAAAATGATTTTTTCCTAGCTATTTTTCATGGCTAATTGTTAAAATTATTATAAGTAAAATTAATTAGCTTATTAACAATTAGCCATTAAAACGCTATAAATTTGTTATTAATTGCCGCCGATGGTTTCTATTTTAACTTGTTTGGGCAATTCTGTACTGTTAGATACTTTATTCAATAGCAAAGCTTTGTCATTAAAATTTTGAGGTCTATCTTGGCGGGGACGTACTCCTTGCATTTGAAAACGTAATTTACCATCAGGAGTAAAATCAAAAATTGTGTAAACAGGCTGGCTATTTTGGTTAGTTTCATCCAAATCTTTGTCATTGCGGCCTAAATCAATCTGTTTTGGGCCTTTATTACTAGCATTTACTACTTTATAACGTAATTCTAAAGCACGAGGTTCCGGTTTTTTTGCGGGGTCTTCTAGCAAAAAGAATTTGTTATCTTCAGTAAA
The DNA here is from genome assembly GCA_963923765.1 of uncultured bacterium. Lineage (GTDB taxonomy): Bacteria > Cyanobacteriota > Cyanobacteriia > Cyanobacteriales > CAWUOF01 > CAWUOF01. The sequence continues at coordinate 774 of CAWUOF010000576.1, forward strand.
AATAAATAATAGCTTTTGTTTGTATTGAGGATCGGTAAATTCCCATTGACCTATTAATTGTTTAACTACCAATGGTTGAGTGGGTGTAGTGGTAGTAGGTATTTGCGCTATAGCTGTTTCAGTAGTAGTCGTTATTGTTGCTACTGTACCCAAAATCCCGAAAACTAGGCTAGAAGCAATTAGGTGGGTAAAAATTCGTGATTTAATACCGACATGATTAGGGCTTAGAAATGTATAATTCATGGAAATTTGCTAGATAATTTTTTATATCTTAGCCTTTAAAAATCAAAATGTCTCGCTAAAAATTAGAATTTTAAATTATTTTCAATGTTAATATTTTTATGGTTGCTTAGGGTAGATGTGTTATTGGAAAATAACAGATATCATCCCAGTTAAGTGTGCCAAATTAATTATATCTAAAAATTTCGCAATTATCTTACTAAAATTTGTCGTTTTTTTTCTGTCATTATTTCATGTATTTTGATATAAAATCTTGGGTAATTTTGCGGAGTTTTTCATCAAGAATTGTCAAGACTCGATCGCTAATATGTTTTGGTACTCCACCATAGAAAGCTTCGGCAATACCACCTGTAATACAAGCCAGAGTGTCGCTATCTCCACCAATAGAAATAGCATTTCGTATCGCATCTTCAAAATCTGTGGATTCTAAAAAACAAATAATTGCTTCTGGTACAGTTTTCTGGCAGGATTCATTAAATTGATAAGTTTCCCGAATTTCTGTGATTTCTCGATTGAGATTGTAATTAAATTTTTCTTCAATATAAGATTTTATCGAAGATTTACTAAAGCCATGACGTGCCATGATAATAGCTGCCGCAGTTGCTTGTGCGCCTTTAATTCCTTCGGGGTGATTGTGGGTGCATTCGGCGCTATTTTTGGCTTCAATTAAAACAGTATCTATATCATTAAAAGCAAATCCGATCGGACTTACGCGCATAGCAGATCCATTACCCCAACTGTTATAAGGTTCTTTACTATCAGATTTTGCCCATTTTTTAAATTTGAGTCCATAAGATTCCTGGGGATATTGGCGATAATATTGCTTCAGTAAATCAACATATTCTCCACCGTTCATAATTTTATCAGCAATAGCAATGGTTAACACTGCATCGTCTGTAAACTTACTACCCTTACTAAATAGGGAAAAATCTTTGGTTTTAATATTGTTAAATTCGTACACTGACCCAATAATGTCTCCTGCGATCGCTCCTAACATTTTTTTCCTTTATTTAATCTCTTAATTTATCTTTACTCTAAATTATAATCTTCATGTTTTTTTATCTCCTAAATTTAATATTAAATTAAGTTTTCTTATCATTGTTTTTCTATATTTTGATTAGCTTGGCGGCGATCGATAATTTTTAGTAAAATTTCTGTATGTATTTCACGATTAATTGGGTAAAAACAAATCAATATCATACCAATAATTAACGCTAAAGCAGGTATAGGCCCGATTGACATTTTAATAGCTAAAAGTGCTGATTCTGGTTGTTGTGGCGGGGTTTTTCCTGCTACTGAGGGAATAAAACCAGCTAAATCTAAAGCTTTTCCAGCTAAAAATAAGGCTAAAGCTAAAGCAATTTTTTGAAACTGAATAAGAAAACCATAAAAAATACCTTCTCGTCTTTTTCCCGTGTTTAATTCATCTAAATCTACTGCATCGGGTACCATTGACCAAGGAATTAAATAAGCAACAGCAACTCCTATACCTGCTAACATTGCCAAAAAATATAATAAACCAATTTGACCTGGCTGTAAAAATAGTAATCCTACTTGAGATAATATCCATAAAGGCATAGCAATTAAATAAACAGCTTTTTTGCTAATTTTTTGACTAGCAAAATTACAAATAAACATCATTATCAGTGCTGTTAATTGTACGGTAATTGCTACTAAGTTAAAATCTTTTTCTGTTAAACCCATATAATTAACTACAAAATAGGGTAATATTGTTGCAGTTAACTGTACTGCTAACCAGGAACACAAAAATAGGAATATTATATTTAAAAAAGGACGGTTATTAAAAATTATTTGTAATTGCGATCGCCAAGAAATTAACTCTGAGCTTATAGGTGTTTTATCACAATTTTTCTGTACACTAAAAAATCGCTTAGATGTTCCTAGCACACATAAATAAATTGCCACATTTGCTAATATTCCTGTCTCTTATACACATCTCCGAGCCCACGAGACCTCT
>CAWUOF010000577.1:0-2990 GCA_963923765.1 uncultured bacterium
TGTCTGCTCATAATTGTCCAGACTTCTAAACTTGATGGGATGACAAACAAGCTAGGATAGAGGCTATACTATGAACACCTTTATCCTTGAGAAAATAGTCGAAGTTTCTTTTCCGTTGTGGAAAACAGATTATATTTCTCAATTGACTAAAATATTTTAATATTTGAATACTTATAGCGGGGCTGCTCAAGTCCAAAATTATATTTTGCAAACTAGGGAGAAACCCCGCCTGGGTAAAGCTGTTAGTATTCGGACTTGGGCGATCGAGCGTCGAAATTGCTACTTTAATGATGATTACACATTTAATAATTACACCATCAGTGGCTTAGGCTAGGTGTTAATATTTTTATCTTTTAGATAATTGTTGATTTCCCAGGCTAACCATTCTTTTTCATCTTGAGTTAAGTGCGATCGAAGTTTACAAAAACCATTTTCAGATAAACTATTTTGCAGGGAAATATCGGTAATAGGACTTTCACCCATTGGTAAACCCAGAAAACTAAGAATTGGCTTAATTAATTCTGTAGAAACTTCTATTTTACGACTATTCTGCTTCATTACGTTATATGTAAGCAGGAATGTATTAGGTTTAATTTCTAAATTAATTTTATATTGTAATGATGAAATCAAAAATTTTCGTTGAAACCATAATACAAAAACAATATCAATTAATATCATAATAAACAAGCCCACAACATCAGAATAAGGCAAACCAGAAGAATAATAATCCCAAATTTGCGGTGATATGTTAAATAATAATAACAATATCCAAATATCTATAATAAAAATGCTAATATTAAAATTAATCTTAGTAAAATCAATATTGTTATTGATGCCAAACAATATCATTTTGGCTAATCTAATAATCATCATTATTCGCAGAAATGCTCCCCATAAAAGCAAGAAAATAGATATAACCAATAAAAATGATCCTGGCAATAATCCAACAAAAGCCAAATTAGGTCTAATTAATAATGCAAAAAACAATATTATTAATGACTCTAAGCAAGGATACAATATACAAGAATTCCAAATCAATAACAACAAGGTAAACATTTGCTTAAAATCATCCCTTAAACCAGGCAATATAATCTCAACAATTAATTTATCTTCTGGATTTCTTAAATTAATTTGACTATCTTGTGGTTTGTAAGGATTTGTACTAGAATAATTACTAATTATTTCTTTCCCTTGTAACACGGCTAAAGCTACAGAAGCCGAAGTAAATCTATCTTCAATGGCAGGTTCAAGTATTTTTTCTAACCAATTAGCAAATTGAGGTGAAACTCGTACCTGAGAACGGAAATTAATCTTAAGTTTGTGAGTGTTTAACTCTTCTATTGATTTACCAGTTAATAGAAAAAGTATCGTATTGCCTAACCCATATAAATCTGTTGATAAAACAGCTTGTCCTCGACACTGTTCCGGTGCCATGTAACCGAATGTACCCACAATTGTACTTCCCCCTGTCACAGTGTTATGATAAGTATCTTGTACTGAACCAAAATCTACCAGAAATACTTGGTTATCAGGAGTAATAATAATATTTTGGGGTTTAATATCTCGGTGAATTACTGGAGGTGTTAACGACTGCAAATAAACCAGTATTTCTAAAATTTTAACAGTTAGCTTCTTAACTTCACTTTCATTCAGTCTCCAACCATTTTCTACTAATTCAGCTAAAGATTTTCCTGGGGCTAATTGTTGAGCAATATAAAAGTATCGATCTATACCTGTATCTACCTGAAAATAATCTAAATACTGGGGAATTCCTGGATGATTAAGTTGGGCAAGAATTTGTGCTTCTCGTTCAAATAATTCTATTTTTTTCCATTCAGTCATCCGCCGTAATGACAATGCTTTCAGTGCAATTTGTTGATTGGTATTTAAGTCAAGTGCTTGATAAGTAATTCCAATGCCACCTTGTCCCAAGGTATTGATAATGCGATACCGTTGGGCGATGATTTCTCCTGGCTGGTGTAATAATTTCATAATTTTTTACTCTTTACACTGTGATTTTTGAGCAGTTTTACTATGTCTTCATGGTTTTTATATATCGCTAAGTCTAGCGGACTATAATCATAGTTGTCTTTAGCATTAACATCAGCACCTTTAGCAATCAGCAATTCAGCTATATCTTTATTTTTGTAATATATTGTCCAGTGCAGTGGGGTATAGCCATCATTATCTTTAGCATTAACATCAGCACCTTTAGCAATCAGTAGTTCTGCTACATCTTTATTTTTGTAATATATTGCCAAGAGCAGAGGGGTATAGCCATCATTACCTTTAGCATTAACATCAGCACCTTTAGTAATCAGTAATTCTGCTATATCTTTAGGTTTGGATATTGTCCAGTGCAGAGGGGTATAGCCATCATTATCTTTAGCATTAACATTAGCACCTTTAGCAATCAGTAGTTCTGCCACATCTTTGTGTTTCTCATAGTGCAATAGTGTATGGCCATGTTTGTCTTGAGCATTAACATCAGCACCTTTAGCAATTAGTTCTTCTGCCAAATCTTTTTGATATTTCGAGTCTATGGTGTTTATCCTGTGTAGTGGGGTTTCATCATCTTTAGTATTACCTAAAAGTAACATCATATCAGCGTTTCCTATTGCTTCTGCACATTCATGTAAATTTATAATTCTCTTTTGATTAGAAAAACTAGCATTTGGATTTCCACCCAAAGCTAGATAAATTTTTAAAGTGAGTGTTCTTTTACTCGAAATAACTCTACAAATGCCTTGAGGACTAGAGTCAATGGGTAATATCCAAAGTAAAGGAACAATGGAAATAATAATTAGGCTTACAAATACATTTTTAATGGTTAATTTTCTTAAGTTGTTTGCTAAAAAAATTAATTTATAAGTTTCCGAAATATTAGCTTTTTTTGCTAATACATTTAATGCGTTTTTTGCTGAAGAAAATCTATCTTCTACATCTGGCTCTATCATCTTATCTAACCAATCAGCAAATGGATCGGAAAT